>NZ_JQLY01000001.1:2252500-2490725 GCF_000744455.1 Methanobacterium sp. SMA-27
GAGAATATCTAAGAAATAAATTGGAAGCCTCTAATCAAAATATCCAAAAGACAGGTTCATGTTACATTTGCAACGATCTTTTTGAAACTTTGGATAAAATGACCAATAATGTAGTTGAAGTTCTTAAGGACGAACAAATTCATTTTTCCAATTTCTTGGTAGGTAGTCGTGTTGATTCTGAAATACTTAGGAGAGAAGACCAGATACACAAAACATTTGATATTGATGTAGAAAATATAAAAAAAGAAATAAACAGGGAAATAGGTAAAGAACTTTCATTAAGGCTTTCCAAAGAGGTTGAATTTGACAATCCCAATGTGGTTTTGATGGTAGATTTCAAAACAGGCAAAGTAGATATCCAAATAAATCCAATTTTCATAGAAAGCCGTTACCGAAAGCTTATAAGAGGAATTCCCCAAACAAAATGGCCATGCAATAAATGTAAGGGGAAAGGTTGTGAAAAATGCAATTACACCGGTAAAATGTATGCTGAAACAGTTGAAGAACTGATTTCAGAAGATGCAATCAAAGCAGCAAAGGGAGTAGGCGCTAAATTTCATGGGGCCGGTCGTGAAGACATCGACGTTAAAATGTTAGGTAAGGGAAGGACTTTTGTCCTTGAAATCAAAGAACCCAAAATCCGCGATATAGATCTAAAAAAACTCGTGGAAACAGTTAATAAACATGCAATGGGCAAAGTAGAAATTTCAGAAATGAAGTTTGTTGCCAAAAACAGGCGGGCAGTTATAAAAGAATCCTCAAGAGATACTTATAAAATCTACAAGGCAACAGTAGCGCTTGAAAATGAAGTTGATAACTCGCTTTTAGATTCACTGAAATCAATGAAAATAATAAACCAACGTACACCAATAAGAGTATCACATAGACGTGCAGATAAAATACGAACCCGTGAGATTAGGCAATTGGAATATATAAAGGTCGATTCAAAATTATTAGAGCTTGTAATAGAATGTGAAGGTGGCCTTTACATCAAAGAACTCATATCCAGTGATGAAAACAGGAGCCAGCCCAGTGTAGCAGGAATGCTTAAAACAGGTGCAAGATGCGTGCAACTGGATGTCCTTGATGTGAACATTTAAAGTAGTGGAATGGATAATATTATATAGTTAAAAAAAATCAAAATATATATCTATATCCCATTGCAAATTAAACATTCAGCATACAAAATTTGAGTAACTATCTGAATCTGTTTAATTTCAATTAGTCTTCAAACGAATTTTATCATCAAATAATAAAACAGTTTAACTTTTAGACTAGAATTGAGGATATTAAATTTATGATAGTGATAAAACCAATTATTGGTTTATATTATAAAGGTGATTAATTCATCTTACAGCAGGCCCTTAAGGGTTTTGGAGGTTTTAAATATGGTAAAGAGATCAAAAGGTTCAAGAAGTAAAACACGTTACAAACTTAGAAAGACTATAAGAGCAGGTAGAACAAACCCTATAACCAAAAAAATACAAACCTTCGATGAAAGTGATTTAGTTCACATAATAATCGATCCAAGTATTCACAAAGGTCAACCACATCCACGTTTCCATGGGAAAACTGGTAAAGTTGAAGATAAAAGGGGAAAAGCTTACATAGTAGAAATAAATGATGGTAATAAAGCTAAAAAATTAATAATCAGACCAGAACATCTTAAAATGCAAGAGTGATTTTAATGATTGGAAAAAAAGTCATTGAAACAGACCCCATCACAAATGCAGAAGCCAAAAAAATGCTTGAAGAAAGTTCTGAGTCCTATGAGCCAACTTATGAACAGAACCTTGCAATGGATCATGTTACTAAGTTTTCAAAACTAGATGTTGAATCTGCTCAAAAGCTCGTTAACGAGCTTGAAGAAATTATAAAGATAACACAGGCCATAAAAATTGCAGATGTCATGCCAGTGGATCTTGCAGATCTGAGACTGATGTTTGCAAAAGAAAGGGGTTCACACAAAAAAGAAGAATTTGAACAGATATTAGAGATAGTGAACAAGTACCGAAAATAATTAATTTCCAATCTTGGAATTTTTTGAGTACTAGTAAATTGGGACCCACGGGTCTTGAGATATATAATACCATCCGGGTGGTTTTGATGGAAGATCATGCAATTATCCTTGATTATCTTCCTTTAGGTTATGTTAAGGAAGGTGCACCTTCATTTAAAAGAAAACCCATAGCGCAGGCTGTAGGAACAGAAGAATTTACTCTCCTAGAACTCATTCCAAAGGAGAGGGTTCAGCTAGACATACATGAAAGAGTTTATATTGGTCCGGGTAAGAGAGATGAGATAGCTCGTGTAAACAGTAGGTTAAAGTATGATAAACTTACAGCAACTGCTAAAATAGAACTTGATTATGTTATAGAGGAAATCATAAAAGAAAAAGAGGAAAAATTTGTTGAATTTTTCAATGAAGCAGGCCCCATTTCAACTAGATTACACCAGCTAGAATTACTACCTGGAATCGGTAAAAAACATATGTGGGACATTATAAATGCCAGAAAACAAGCCAAATTCTCTAGCTTTGAGGATATAAAAAATCGTGTCACTATGCTTGCAGAACCTGTTAAACTCATTGCAAAACGTGTTCATCTCGAGCTGGAAGCAGGAGAAGACAGAAAGGGTAAGATGAAGTATATTCTCTTTACTAGACCCCCAAAACCAAAAAAACCAAAGTGAAATACCTTTTTTTTTATTTCTTTAAACTATGGACTTTTTTATTTGTATTTCAATATCAATTAGCTAAATATCATTGTTACATATTCAATCTCTTTTTAGGAGTTAACTGTTCTCATGTTGTCCGAAACCCTCAAAATATTAAATAAACAAGGTATAAAACTCGATAAAAGGAAGGGTCAGAACTATCTTATAGATAATAAGGTACTTTCACAAATTATCCAAAGTGCAGAACTCTCAATTAATGACTCAGTACTTGAAATTGGTGCAGGGATAGGTACTTTAACTATTCCTCTTGCAAAAAAAGCAGGAAAAGTTATTGCTATAGAACAAGACAAAAGAATAGCTGCAATTTTAATTAAAAGACTTGATAAACTTAACATTTCAAATGTTGATGTTATTGTGGGTGATGCAACCAAATTAAATTTTCCAAAGTTCAACAAAGTGGTATCAAACCTGCCATATAAAATCTCATCACCCATAACATTCAAGATCCTTGAAAACAAATTTGATTCGGCAATTCTCATGTACCAACTAGAATTCGCTGAGCGTATGATAGCAAAGTCAGGTGATTCAAATTATTCTAGACTATCTGTTATGATGCACTTCTATGCAGAAGTTGAAATGCTTTTTAATGTTTCAAAAGATGTATTTTTCCCAAAACCCAAGATATCATCAGCAGTGATCAAATTAACACCTAAGAATAAAGTGGAATTTAATGAATTATTTTTAAAGGTAACAAGAGCATTGTTTCAACACAAACGAAAAAAAGTTAGAAATGCTCTTATGGACTCTTTCCATGAAATTAATGATCTGGATAAGAATGAACGAAAAATTATAATATCAAAATTAGATCAAAACATTATGGATAAAAGAGTAATTATGATGGAACCCGACAGCATTCTAAAACTATCAAAAGATCTTGAAAAGTTATTAAAAGAATATTATAACTAAATTAACCCTGATTACATAATAAATTTCTATTAAATGATAAATTGATATGTTAGCTGAAATAATTCTTAATTGGTGATTAAATGAAAAAATCCCCATATGAAATTTTTCTAATGGAATGTCCAGAACTTGCAGCTAAATTCAATGAATTAGTACAGGTTCAACATTCAATTAAAGGTCTTGATCAAAAAACAAAACAGTTGATAAACATAGCTATCCAGACAGCTAACAAGAATCCCACAGGGGTTAAAATTCATGCAATGATGGCCAAAACAGAAGGTATAAAAAGAGAAGAAGTAATAAATGCTGTTACAATGAATCTTCATCTTTCGGGTCTTTCAAATGTCCTTGAATGTCTTCCATCAGCCATTGAAGGTTACGATGGCAAGTAGACCATCTTTTTTAAAATAGTTTCTAAATTGTTAAAGTTGGATTTACTATGATTAAATATCAAGGAATGGAATTTCAAACCAGTAATAATGTTTATGAGCCAGCAGAAGATACATTTCTGCTTGGTGATAATCTTATGGTCCGAAAATCTGACAGTGTTCTTGAAATTGGTACTGGAACTGGAATCATTGCAATACTAGCTTCTAAAAAAGCTCAAAGTGTAACTGCTATCGATATCAATAAGTATGCAGTTGAATGTGCCAGTAACAACGCTGAAAGCAATGCTGCTAATGTTGATATAAGATTAGGTGATCTTTTTGAACCAGTTATAGATGAGAAATTTGACCTGATATTATTCAATACACCTTACCTTCCTACAAGCGAAGAAGAATTTGTTGATGATGAACTTGAAGCTGCTTGGAATGGTGGGGAAGATGGTAGGTCCGTTATAAATCGTTTCATTAAAGATTTACCATTACATTTAAATCCATATGGGCGTGTTCAGCTAGTGCAATCTTCATTGTCTGATGTGGAGGAAACTGTTGCAATGTTGATGGATCTTGGTTTTGAAGTATCCATATCTGCAAGGGAAAGATTCTTCTTTGAAGAAATAGTTGTTTTAACTGGACAGCTCATCTAAAATAACTCAAAAATCTTTATTATTTTACAAAAGAAGATCAAATAAATAAAATTAATATTTTTTTAGGTTTATTTTCACAGCAACAAAGTAGCTATAAGACCAATACTCAGCACCATCACAATAACAACTGTTGCAATGGCGATGAAGTTGAATAGCTTTGAGTTTACATATTCTCCCATAACCCTCTTATCGTTGATAATAAGCAACATCAATATGAGTACAAATGGTAATAGCAAACCATTTGCAACTTGTGAGAGGAATAAGATTGTAAGAAGTGGTACACTAGGAATTAATATTATAATCACTGCAAGTATTATAAGTCCAAGATACAAACCATGAAAAACTGGAGCTTCTCTAAATCCCTTGGAAACTCCAGCTTCGAAGCCTAAACTTTCACATATATAATATGCTGTTGAGAGAGGTAAAATGCTTGCTGCAAAGAGTGAAGCGTTTAGAAACCCAAATGCAAATAATATACTGGCATATTGGCCAGCAAGGGGCACTAATGCATTTGAAACATCTGCTACATTATTGACTTGTATCCCATTTGTGTGGATTGTTGCTGCACATGCTAATACAATGAAAAATGCTACTATATTCACAACTATTGCACCAAAGATCGCGTCAACTTTCGAATACTTCAAATTTTTCAGACTGATTCCCTTTTCAACAACAGAAGATTGTATGTAGAACATCATCCATGGTGCTATTGTTGTTCCAACCATTCCGATTACCATAGTAATATAAGCTGTACTTAGGCTTATTTGAGGTACAATAACACTCTTTGCAGCAAGTCCCCAGTCAGGTTGTGCAAGAAATCCTGCAACAATATATGATAAGTAAAGAGAGGAAGCGAGTAAAAATACTTTTTCCACACTCTTGTAAGTTCCTTTAACTACCAACAACCAAACAAATAGTGCTGCAGCTGGTAAAGCAACGAGTCGTGGTACTCCAAATATTCCTGCACTAACTGCAATACCTGAGAACTCTGCTAGTACATTTCCAAAGTTGGCAAGTAAAAGTGCAATCATCATCAAAAAAGTAAATTTAATACCCACCTTCTCGCGTATAAGATCAGCAAGACCCTTTCCAGAAACTATGCCCATTCTAACACCCATTTCCTGTATAACAGCCAGAGCTATTATCATTGGAATGAACGTCCACAGAAGATTGTATCCAAATTGAGCACCTGCTAGGGAGTATGTAGTTATTCCACCGGCGTCGTTGTCAACATTTGCTGTGATTATTCCTGGACCCATTACAGAGAGGAATATTATAAAACTTAAAAAAGCAGGGTTTTTAAAAACCCTACGGAAGATTGTAAAATCCATTAAAAAACCTCATCTTCCAAACATTCTTGGAACTCTTTTCTTCCACGCAGTAGGTAAAACAATATCAATGGCATCATCTACAGTGATAATACCCCTCAATTTAGTTTCCTCCTCGACAACGGGTAAAGCAATCAAATTATATTTGGCAATTTTCTGAGCAACCTCATGCTGATCTTCCATTACATCAGCTTTTATTATGTGGGTATGCATGATCTCTGAAACATTTCGATTAGGTTCTGAAAGTAGAAGATCCCTAAGCGAGATTACACCCACAAGATCTCCTCTTTTCGATATAACATAAACATAGTATATAGTTTCAACATCTTCTGCCATATGCCTCAATGAATTTAAAACCGCCCTTACAGTTAAATCCTGATCAACATAGGCAAATTCTGTTGTCATGATTCCTCCTGCCGTGTTCTCGGGATACTTTAACAACTTCCTTAGATCATCAGATTCTTCTGGCTCCATTAAATCTAAGAGTTCTTCAGCTTTTTCTTCAGGCAAATCAGCTAAAACATCTGCTGCATCATCTGGAGACATTTCATCTAGAATTTCAGCCGCTCGTTGGCTATCCATGCCCTCTAAAAGTGAAACTTGTCTTTCTGGAGAAACTTCCTCAAGAGTGTCTGCAGCAGATTCATCGTCTAAAGATGTTAAAATATTCAAAGATTCATTTAATCCCAATTGATCTACAATTTCCGCCATATCTGCAGGGTGGAGCTTTTTTATTTTCTGTTTAGGCACCTTCAATTTGACATTGGAATAATCACTTTCCAATGGATCAATATCCTTCCATGAGATGAGATCCTCATTTGAAGTTATTCCAAGTGGTTTTATTATCCTATTAAGACTTAACCTTCTTAAAATACCATTAACACCAATATCAACACCAATAACATGAAAGTGACCATTAGTTGGAGATATTTTTATGTCGTTGACTCTTCTGATCTTTTTGCCTTCAATGTCAACCACTTGCCTGTCCATCACATCTTTTAAAAGGATGATATCATGTTTTTGAATTTTATAGGGCTTAATATCTTCTAATGAATATTTAAGTTTTATTTCTTTACCTAAACCTCCAATATATCTCCATGAAACATTTATTGTCTCTTTGCCGGTTGTACTAATTTTTAAAGCTTTAATAATTGGATATGAATGGTCCGATGATACTATAACATCCTTTAATTTTCCTATTCTTTCTCCTGTTGGAGATATCACTGGTTTTTTGATGAAATCACTTAGATACAAGTTCTCACCTCCTTAAATTTTGTGGATCTTAATTTTGATTATATTGGTGGAATTACTCCCTCTTTAACACGCTCCATAACGATCATTTCAGTCAGATCTTCAACACCATCAACAGACCTGACTTTACTGTTCATAATTTCATTGAGCTCTTCTATACTATGCGCCCATACCTTGATGAGTATATCATATTCACCTGATACACTGTACACTTCAGATACTTCTTCAAGCTTTGAAAGCTCATTTTTAACATTTTCATGTTTTTCCGACTCAGTCTGTATGATAATAATTGCAGTTACCTTCAAACCCATTTCATCAGGGTCAACTAAGAGAGTATACTGTTTGATCACACTTTTCTCCAACTTTTTAAGTCGGTTGGATATGGTTGCGTCCGGAACATTTATCTCTTTAGACATTTGGGAGAGAGTTATTCTAGAATTCCTGACCAAGGAACGAATTATTTCAGAGTCTATATCGTCCATTTCAAATTCACCACAAATTTATTTATGAATTTAGTATATTACTACTACACATATAAACGTTAGGGAAGATTACCAAAAATCTTTCAATATACTGGAAAATTACCCATATTTTGCTATATAACTGAGAATATAAAATTATAACCATTATGGAGTAAACAATGTTAACACTCCCCACTTGTTAAATCCCCTGAAATTTGATTATAAACTCTTAAAAAAAATATTATTAAATTCAAATTTTTGTATCTTATGAATATTTACATCCATATCTTCAAAACAAAAAATGCGGGCTGAGGTTTAAGATGGTTAATCTTAACATCCTCAGGAGGAGTGTCCTTAGTTACACCAACAACATAAGTATTAAAATATTTTTCCTTATCTCCATTTGTGAAAATATGCAGTACAAACGTTTCTTTACTTTTATTTTTTGAAAGATCTGAAATAATAGAATTTATATTTATAGGTTTTGAAGTAAATTTCTGGGCGTTCAGAATCTTATTATCTGGAGTATCAATTATCCATGTAGAATAGTCGGTATAATTTTCATTCATAACATTAGAATCTGTCAATAAATAAAAGTCTTTTGAATTAATATCTTCCATGTTAATGGTGAATGGTGCACATATCCATCCTGATTTGCTTTTATTGAAATCCGGCCTCCTATGATCGTGCCCCTCCATATTCATATGGGTACACACATACCCTGATTCACTATTCTCATTGTAAATATCTGGTTTTATACTTAGATAAACATCCATGAGTTCGTAATCATATAGAATAGTTCTATTAACAACTGTTATGTCCCCAATATTGTTAGGAGGAGTTTGATTTTGTACTACAAAGATTGGAATTGATGGATCAGTTGGATAGATCATCAAATTATAACTAGTTGATTCAGGCAGCATTCTGGTTAGCATTTCAGGTTCTTGTTTAAGACGGGATATCTTCCTCATACTTAAAGTATTTCTGACCACCCCTTTTCCAATTTCATATTTTGCTAATCCAGGAGTAATGCGTGTGACGTATTTGATTTCCTCCCAGTTTTCAGGAGAACCCGGTGTATTGATCAAAATATCGGCTGCATCATTTGCAATTCTATCAAGAGAAGTTTCAGTAGAATAATCATATATTTTGTTTCCTGCAATGTCCATTGCATCAGCTGATATTCCTATTATTACGGTTAGTAAGATCAATGCAAACATTGCATCTATTGTAAATGCTTGACCTCTTCGATCCAATTAAACATCCCCTTTAATGTTTGTTTCTTAATTTTCTTTATTTGAAATTTGATTCTCTGAAAATGTCTCGATATTTGATATTCCATATTTAGTTCTGTGTCCATTATCCAGAAATATTCTAAAATAAAGATTAAATGTAGAATAATATTCCACTGCTTCTCCATTATAGATTCCATTCATATCATCGTTAAATAATACATGATCTATAGAGCATGGAGCAGTTGAAACTCTTTTGTTAGTTCCTGCAGGTACTATGAACGTTTCTAATCCATAGTGGCTACATATAGCCTTTCCTTCCAATCTACATAAAAAACATGCCCCATCATTACTTTCATGATAGTAACCATTTTTCAATAATACAAATTTAAATAAAAAAAGTAAAAAGAGGTATTTTTATGCTCCTGTTTTGAATTTGAATGTGTAGGTTGCTAGTAGGTTATTTCCTGTCACCATCATTTAACTCATCCTTTTTGAAAATTTCGTAAAAACTCATTTTTTCTACCTCTTATCACTTCAAAGATTCAAATTTTCTGAAATTAGTTCTAATTCTATTTAATTTTACAAAATAGGGATATTTAGTTAAGTTTATCTTAAATTCTTAAATTTTTGTAGATATTATCCTATTTTATTATATTATGTCAAAGGGTTTATCATTTATGGTAAACATAATGTTATAAGGTGATACAAGATGGCAATGGAAGAAAATATGGATACTATGCATGAAGGAGATTTCGATAAAAAATGGATGGGACTCTGGGAAGAACATGTTGCCTGGACCAGACTAACTATCATAAGTTTAGTGGACATCAAAGATGCAACAGAGACTATTGCCACTGAAAATCGGTTATTAAGAAACACCAAAGACATGGCAGAAGTGTGTAGAATGTTTTATGGTGAACAAGCTGCAACTAAATTCGATGAATTAATGACCGAACACCTTACAACAGCTGCAGAACTGGTGCAGGCAGCAGTCGCAGAGGATAATACAAAAGAGGATGATGCTGAAAAAAGATGGTACAAAAATGCAGATGAAATTGCAGCCACTTTAAACAGGCTAAACCCCAACTGGGAAGAAAAAGAAATGAAAAATATGTTATACGACCATCTAAGACTAACCAAAGAAGAAACAATGGCCAGAATAACCAAAGACTATACAAAAGACATATCTACTTATGATGAAATAGAAAAACAAGCAAGAATGATGGCAGATGGATTTTCCCACGGAATAATCATGCAATTCCCTGAAAAATTCGAAATGAAGAAAAAACACTTCTGGCAACGAATGTAAACATAATTACTATTCTTAAAATCTTTTTTTTAAATTTCTATTTCTTTCTAGTTTACTATTTTACAAAACTGAATAATAATGTTCGATATCTATAAAAAGTGTCATTTTCATTCTATAAAAAAAAGTATTAGAGAGTAAATTAAGAATTTATAATCTGCCCCTACCTCTGCCCCTACCTCCTATTAAAACTCCTATTACTCCACCTATTGCACCGATAATTGCAAGAATTATTATGTTACTTATACTTGCTGCAACTCCAAATCCAATTAAAGCAAGTATGAATAATACTATTGCTGCAACGATACCAACAAGTGCCCCATTGACAGCTCCATTTATGTAGTCTCCTCCTATCATATAACCAACATAAATTGTGGCTATTAAGAATCCTATGAATGCTCCCGATGGTGATATCAAACCAAGGATAAAACCAAGAATTATTGCAATTACTACTCCAATTATTACAGTATTCCATCGTACATAAACCATATTCACACTCCCAATATTATTTGATAAGAAGATAGTAATCAATAAATTTTTAATAAATATTCATTATCTTATAATTTTTATCTTTTATTTTTACCTTCGGCTTCTTTAGCTTTCCCCTTCATTTCTCCTTTCATCTCTTTAGCTTTCCCTTTTATTTCTCCTTCCATCTCTTTAGCTTTTCCTTTTATTTCTCCTTTCATTTCCTTTGCTTTTCCTTTCATTTCACCTGTTTTTTCACTCATAAAAATCCCTCCATAATATGTTTTACTTTCCTAATTCATAATATTATATTTATATTTTCTATTTTGATGATGTGTTGTTGTCTAGGTTTTGATACCAACCTTTACCGGTGCCTCCCATGAGTTTTGGAAGTATAAAACTTCGCATAACTGTTTTAAACATAACCTTGAACATATGCCGATGGTTCATGAGATAGCTTGGTCTTGCATAAAATTTTAAATATGCCATGGCCAGTTTTCTTTCAACCATATTTTTGTTTAAACCCATTTCATCATATTTTAAAACTGGTTTAAGTACAGTGTATTCATCCCAGTCATCATTGTCTATTAAATCTTTTTCTTTGAGTTCATTGTAGATAGGTGTTCCGGGGAATGGTGTTAGGATGGAATATTGTGAGTAGTCTGAGTCAAGTTTTGTTGAGAAATCTATGGTCTTATTCATATCTTCTTCGGTTTCTCCAGGATATCCTAATATAAAAGAGGTTAAAACTTCTAGATCCACATTTTTAGCACTTTTAACCGCATCTTCAGCTTGTTTTAATGTTATGCCTTTTTTCATAAGGTCCAATATACGCTGTGACCCCGATTCCACACCGTAATAGATTGTTTTTAATCCTGCACTTTTCATATTTTGAAGTAAATTCTGGTCTACACTGTCAACCCGTGATGATGCAACGAAGCTTAAATCTAGATCTCTGGCTTTGATTTCATTTGCTATATCGTTAGCTCTTCTTTTATTGAGCATGAATGTGTCATCCATGAATCCTATATCTCTTATTTGATATTGGTTTATTAATTCTTCAATTTCGTCCACGACGTTGTCTGGACTGCGTGATCGGAACTTTTTACCCATGATTAATGATGATGAACAGTAGTTACAGTTGTACACACAACCTCTGCTCGTAATTATCCCACCCGTCTGTTCTTTAGAAGCACCATATGAATCAAAAGGTACAAGATGTCTTGCCGGGAAAGGTAATGCGTCAAGATCTTTTATCAAAGGTCGTTTTTGTGTTGTTTTTATATTTCCATTCATTAAATCCCTGTAAACAATTCCTTTTACCTCTTCAAGATCATTGATACTTTTGTTGGAATATTTGGCCAAATCCACAATTGTTTCCTCTCCCTCACCCATAACTACTACATCCAGATTTTCTGAACTCTTTAAGGTTTCAGATGGCATGAAAGTAGTGTGGGGTCCACCAATTACAGTTAATGAATTGGGTAGAATGTTTTTGATTAGTTCCACGTATTTCAATGCGCTTTTTATAGTAGATGTGGTTGCTGTAACACCTACAATTTGTGGATTGAGCTTTTCTGCCAGCTCAGAAACCTTTTCGTAGCCCATCTGAAGAAGATCATCATCTACAATTTTAACTGAGTAAGATTCTTTCTCAAGTGATGATGCCAAGTACATAAGATTTGTAGGAGGGGTAATGAAACCAAGAGCATTCTTCAATGCATTCTCATCATAAGGATTTATAAGCAGTATATCAAATTTTTTATTCATTTTATACCTTTTTTAGTTATCAATCAAGAGCCTATCTGAAATTTATTAAACTTTTTTTCCATCATATCTGAAATTTTCTCTATGTTTATGGCATAAAAACAAAGGATAACTCTCGTTATCCCTAAAAAATCCTTAAAAATCTTAGTACAACCCTAATATCTTTAATAAGATTATTACTACTATTATGAATACAATGAGGCCTATCCAACTAGTCTGTCCTTTATTATCCATTATATCACTCCTCTAAATTTCATCTTTTTAACTTATTTCATACATTAGTTATTATCTTAGTCTCTCCTATCTCTATCGTCCCTTCTATCATCTCTCCTATCTCTATCGTCCCTTCTATCATCTCTCCTATCTCTATCATCCCTTCTATCATCATCCCTTCTATCATCTCTTCGATCTCTATCATCCCTTCGATCTCCGTCCCTTCGGCCGCCATAGTTTCTGCGGTTTCTGCGGTTTAATAATAATATTAGAGCGCCGATTAAACCGCCTATTGCGCCTGCGACTATTACAAGAATTAATTCTGGTGCTGAGTTTAATGGGACAAAGGTTGATAACTGTGAAGAGAATGCAGCTATCTGACCTTTAAATAAGCTTAGTATCCATAAGATTATTGCACCAGCAACACCCATAAGTGCCCCATTAATCACACCATCAATAATATCACCATAAGATATGTATCCAACTATTATACCTGCGATTAGAAAACCAAATATTGCAACTGGCAATCCAATAACTGATCCAACACCCAAAATTGACAACACTACAGTAATTATAATTGCCAAAATAAAACCTTCAACTATAGCTCCAACACTTACCATTCTATCCCCTTCAAAATTTTTTATTAATAATAAAAAAAATAATATATTAAATTTTCAGAACTGAAATTATATGGATTATTCGGTCTTGAAAATTTTGCCTTTAATTAGAACACTATCTCCTATTGCTTCAATCTTTTCATAGGGTACTATTTTTTTATCGCCTAGGCCTATTTTTGCTGATATTCCTGCTTCTTTTAAATGTATAGATGTTACGGTGTTGGTTTCAAAATCCCATTCTACATCCTTTACTATACCTATTTGGTCTCCAGATTCGTCTATAACATCTTTTCCAATCAATTCATCTGATATTTTCATACTTTTCCACTCTCCAAATTTCACTTATCTAGATAATCCAATTTTCTCTATAATTGATTTAAGTCAGTATTTATCAGTTTAGAATATTCCTAATAATCTTAAAAGGATAATTAACACAATTATAACTACTATAATATATAACAGACTGGGTCTGCCTCCATTCATATTTTCACCTCTACGGTTGGTACATTAATCACAATCTAGTAACTAAAACAAATTCCAGATTCAATTTCATTTAATTGAAATGTATTTCCTGTATAACATTATATGTCAATCGTAATTGTTATAGATGTCTATATTTTCAATAAAGAATTGCTTTATTTTGATGGTATCATTTAAAAAGTCCCAAGTGAAAATGTTTTCAATAGTTAATTTAAAAGAAGTATTAAACGGTTGTTTAAATTAGTTTCAAGTGATTTTACAGATTATTTGATGACCTAATCTATGATTACTTAAGATATTATATAAACTATTGACTTTAATATAGTATTTTGCCTGCATACTAACTTAAATATGTACACAATAGATTGGGCGATTCCTAAATTTTGATGGATTTAATGTTGATTGATAGCAGATTTTGCATGATATTTTACAATAAAAACTTAAAAATAATAATACTTTTTTTCAATTTCATACATCAATTTCATAGTATATCCATGCACTTTTAGACATGAGTATAACCATTTTATATAAAATTTAGATTTTCTTATTTATTTTTAAAATTGATTAATTTTTATTAGAATAAATTATTTAATTAAAAAATCAATAATATTTTGGGAATTATTTTGAATAATACATTTAAAATTTTGATAATTATAAATTGTTTATGAATTTTTTTATAATTTAAATTATTATTGGAGGATTCAGACATGAGTAAAAAATTAGAATTTAGTGAAGAGGATGGATGGGAAGAAATAGAGGATATGGATGAATTTTTTACTTTTGAAAAGGTTGGAGATTCAGTGCATGGAATATATATCTCTAAAGAAGTAAATGTTGGTAGAAATAAAGCAGATGTATATGTTCTAAAAACTGGACCGGTAGAACATAAGATCTTTGGAACAGTAGGACTTAAAAAGAAAATGGCAGATGTTCCAATAGGTTATGAAGTAGGAATAATATATGAAGGTGAAAAACCATCTACTCCACCAAAAAAACCATACAAACTTTTTAGAGTATTCAAAAGACCAGCAACCGATGACAAATAGAGAAATCATGTCTGATTGGTGTCAGTTGATTAATTCTCAGTAGCATTGCATAAATATATATAATATAACTCTGAACGAATACAATAATTGGATATTACTTATTTTAATATTTGACATTTACTCATAGCATTTGTATTTAAATCTACACTTCAAACTGATAGTAACAACTAGAACAAACATATTTTCTTTTAGTAGAATTTGAACTACCTTCACTTGTCATTAGACAATTAACTTCACATTTTGGACATTTTTTCCATTCTTTCTTCATAGTCACATCCTTATTATATATTCAAAATTAAATTTTAAACCACTTTTTACATTCCGAACAATAGTATTCAGTAACAATGATAGTAAAGTATATCTTTTTCTTTGCTTCTGAATCTTTATCTTTTGAACGTACTGGATGGATGTAACGGTTTTTTTGACCTTCAAATCCACAATTGGGACATTTGATATTTTCAGTCATTATATAAAATAGTTAGATAGAAACTATCTTATAATATTTACTATTTTATTTTGATTAAAAAGAGTTAATTAACATCTTAAAGCCTTTGAACATGACTTATCAAATATTACACATTTAGCTTCATAAAAATTTTCAAACGTTCCTAAATGACCCATAAATGTCTTAATATCCGTCTCAAAGTCTTATTGCCCTGTGATATTTTTGATGATAGATTTATTAAAGATAAAAGATTTTGTGATAAAATTCACTAAAAACAAGTTGTTACTGCAAGTGTAAACAAATTATGTTATTCTAACTTATTAATACTTTCATTTTAAATTTATAGAAATTCCTATACATATTTAACCCAGTAAATTGTTCAATTAATTAGAGAGATATTTTGTTCATATATATTACATTGTGGGCTTCGTAGAAGTTTCTGAATAGGTTTATTTTATACATGATTATTTCAACGGATTTATCAAGTTCTTTTGGCATGATTTTAACTGGGATTATGATTGTAATTTCCATTGTCAATGTTTCTAAAATTTCATCATATTTAATTTCAAGTTTTGTAGAGTAATCGTTATCTGTATATAATTTGAATTTGTCTAATTCTTCTTTTAGATAGGTGTATAATTCTTTGTTAACAGGGGTATCTTCGAATTTAAGAAAAATATGGGTAGATGTTTGGTTCTCATTTGTTTTAATATCGACAATTTTTATCATTTACATAATCTCCATAGTTATATATGAACTTAGAAATGAATATATTTATCGAAAATAAGAAAAATCAGAGTTTTAATTAAAAAAATAGTACTGTTCGTTTGATATAAAACAAAAATATTATTTTTTAAGTAAGATATTTGGTATATTAAAAATAGATAGGGATATGTAAACAATATCATAACGAATTATTAATTATTTAATGGGGTCTTTTAGAACGGAAAATTCGAAGATCTTAATAGTAGAAGATGAAATTATAGTAGCAACAGATTTAAAACAACAATTAGAACAGATAGGCTATAAAGTAGTAGGGATAGCAAGCAATGGAAAAGATGCAATAAAAAAAGTAAAGAAACAAATCCAGACTTAATATTCATAGACATAATGCTCCAAGGAGATATAGATGGAATAGAAACAGCAAAAATAATAACTAAACTATACAAAATTCCCCATATATACCTAACAGGCCTCCAAGATAATAAAACATGGGAACGATCAAAAACAAGCCTACCATCTAATTATATAAACAAACCATTTGACGAAGCAGAAATAAAAAATGCCATACACCAAGCCATATCCTTAAAATAAGTTTAGGGAACCTCCCTAGAACTAAATGTCATCTTTCCACCAAAAACAGATAAAAAAAAATTTATAGTATTATTAACCTATTTCTTTAATTGCCAGTTCAATATCTACTGCTTTAACAGTTACTCTTCCAGCGTGTTTTGCAAGTAAAAGTGCTTGTTTGGAAATATCTTCTCCACATTCTTCTAAAACTTTTCCTAAAGCTTCTTTAGCATCCTCACTGATTCTTATATTTGCATCTGCATGTTTTATTATTCTTCCTATTGGAGCTATTGGTAGTTCATTCATATTTATCACCATATATAGTTAACAGCCTTATTTTATTTAAATACATTGAATTTTAATGGATTTTCTTAACGATATATACTTTTTATAAAGATTTAGTGACTTTTTATCACAAAAACATGTTATAATAGTGTAAGTGTAAAAAAAAATATCAAAATTGTTATATTTTATCTGATGTTAAATATTCTAAAATTTGATAAGAAACAGAGATCATAATTTCATTTATTCAAACTTTCCTCAATTATTTTAATCTCCTCAGGTGAACAAACCGGACAGAGTCATATGATGGATTTAAATATTAATTGTTAGCAGATTTGTTAATGATTGTTTAAATAACTTAAAAATAATAATACTTTTTTTCAATTTCATACCTCAATTTAATAATATAATCCATGCATTTTTAGATATGAGTATAACCATTTTCAATGCAATTTTTAAGAGTCTGTGATTTATTGGAATTTCCATGGGATATGTAAGGATCGAATGGACATTTCTTTATGTATAACCCAGAACTCGAGTTTTCATACAATGTACAATTTTTAACACCTTTTTTACTCAAATAATTAGATAGTGTTGAACCATAGGTTATCCTTCCCATATTAACTTTCAAACCACCATAATTTTTACATTTGATAAAGGGTAAAGGGTCTGGTATTTCATTGAATTCATGAGTTTCTTCTGAAAACATTTTAGTTGGTTGTAAACCTATTATAGGTACTTTTTGAATGACGTTTCGGTTATATGAAATATTATCCTTTCGAACCGAAATAGTTGAATTTATTTCTACTTCAAATGGATCAGAGGAAGAATCGACAGACAAAATGTTACATTGGATATTTATACCGGTATTGTTCTGATATTCACTAATTAAATCATTCATTTTGGTTTGTATACGATTTTTAATTACTCCCCTGCTATTTGAGACAGGATTACCGGTTTGAACAACATTTTCAGTAGTTTCTTTTATAGTTTGCCGTGTTAAAATTGGAATATTCCTTTCAACATCCCCAGAAATATGAAATGCAGTGTCTGTGGTCATCATTATATTTGAGGAATCATCTAAATTTATCATGTTTACTAACACAATTAAGAGAATTATCGAAGGTATTATTAGCAAAAATGCTAAACCACTCATTACAAAACCTTTATTATCCATCTCATCACCATTCATAATACTAATTATGGTATTAATATTATCTTAGTTTTCTTAAATATAAAGTTCGCTATGTGGTTGTGAATTATAATTCAACTCATTCTAATAATAAAAAAAAAATGTAATATAACATAACAGTTAATTAACATGTTGTACTAAGAAGATTTAAATTGGAATTCAAACAATGAAATTATGTTACATGAAAATATTTAACAATTTGAATAAATACGTTTTTTTAGCGAATTTAAATAAAAATAACATTAATATGATAAATTTACAATTGAAGTGATATTAAGGAGGTTTAATATGAAAGATATCGTAAGAGGTTGGCGTCATATTCAGCAGCGATACAATCTCATAGGATCAAAATGTTCACAATGTGGAAATGTTTTTTTCCCAAGTAGAGTATTATGCCCTGAATGTAGAAGAAAGGGTAAGATAGAAGATTTTAAGTTTAGTGGTGAGGGTAAGATCCATACATTCTCAGTTATACACACCCCCACAGATGAGTTTAAAACACTTGCACCCTACGTTGTTGCAATAATAGAATTGGATGAAGGCACACATTTAACATCCCAAATAGTTGACTGTGATCCTAAAACTGTTGAAATAGGCGACGAAGTGGAAATGGTATTTAGAAAGATAAAAGCGGAAGGCGATGATGGAGTGATATCATATGGATACAAATTCAAGCTCAAAAACTAAAATCGGTGTACTGCTAGTTGGTCATGGTAGCAGATTACCCTATGGAAAGGATGTTGTAAGTCAAATTGCTAAGATGTACCGTGAAGACCAAGAATTTGTGGTGGTGGTTGGTTTTATGAACATGTCAAAACCTTCCATACCCGAAGCAATAACCATGTTAGCTGATAAAGGTGCAGAAAAAATTATTGTTACTCCTGTTTTCCTTGCTCATGGAGTGCATACCACAGAAGATATTCCCCGAATTCTGGGACTTAACAATGGACATGATGAAAAAGGGGACAAAGCTCATAGCCACTCCCATAGTCACAGCCACGACCATGAAGAAGTTGAAATTAATTTTAAAGGCGAAATTATCTATACAGAACCCCTGGGAGCTGATAAAAGAATCGCCGATATAGTGAAAGACAGGGTAAATGATGCCCTCTAAAATTTCTGATCTCGGGGAAAAACTTCTCATAAAAAGACTTTTGTCAAAGAGCAAGAATCCTCGATTAAATTCTCTTTTTTTAGATGAAAATTCAATTAAAAGCCTTTCTGACGATGCTGCACTCCTAAATCTTGGAGAAAATTATTTAGTAGCATGTTCCGACATGTTAATACAATCTACACATTTCCCCAAGGAAATGAGCCCCTATCAGATTGGTAAAAAAATAGTAACAGTTAATGTAAGTGACTTAGCAGCCATGGGTGCAGAAACTATTGGAATAATCGTTTCAATGGGACTTCCAAAAAACATGCTACTCACTGATTTTGATGATCTTGTTGATGGAGTTCTTGATAACTGTAATAAATATGGTATGGCCCTTATAGGTGGTGACACTAATGAATCATCTGAATTAACACTTTCTGGTACTTGTCTCGGAATTGTAGGAAAGAAAAACGTTATGATGAAAAATGGAACACATCCGGGAGATATTGTTGCAGTCACAGGACCACTTGGCCTTGCAGCTGCAGGATTTAAAGTGCTTCTTAATCCATTCCATAATAAAAACCCTCTTGAAGAGGATACTAAAAATTTAGTAATAAAACATGCGCTTGAACCTGAAGCAAAAATGAAAGAAGGAATTATTCTTGCAAAATCCAATTCAATAAGTTCTGCAACTGACATAACTGATGGCCTTCTCAGTGAATTGGGAGAATTGATCGATGCAAATGAGAATGAAATTGGATTTATAATTTCCATGAAAGATCTTCCCATACCAAAAGAAGTCTTTGATATTGCCAATATAACTGGTAGTGACCCTTTGGATATGGCTACTGCATATGGTGAAGATTTCGAACTCCTACTAACAGTACCCCCAAATCTTTTTAATGATTTAAAAACCAAATTGTCTATTTATAAAATTGGATTAGTTGATTCTTCCGGCAAGATCAAAATGATAGATAAGGAAGGAAATACAAACATAATAACACCTAGGGGTTACGAACATCTGAAGTAATTCCGCCTTATTCATGAAGTAAATATGAAGTATTAAATTAAGATTCTTTATGAAATTTCTTCAATTCTATGGTGTTAAAATTGAAAAAAGAAGCTATTTTATACGACAAAATGGGTAAATCATTGAACTGTAAAGTTTGTGAAAGAAGATGTTTAATTTCCGACGGTAAACGAGGTTTCTGTGACATGCGTGAAAGTATTGACGGAAAATTGTTTACCTTGAATTATGCAGCTGCTTCTTCGGTAGCTATTGACCCTATAGAAAAGAAACCTTTATTCCATTTCTATCCCGGTTCAACTGTATTATCACTTGGATCTATTGGATGCAACTTCAGATGCAAACACTGCCAAAACTGGAACATTTCCCAAGCAGAACTTGAAGATATTTCACTTCGTGAAATACTGCCTGAAGACGCTGTGAAACTTGCAAAGGAATATAAATGTAAATCCATTGCTTGGACCTACAACGAACCAACAATGTGGTTAGAATATACTATTGACTCTGCTAAACTTGCAAAAAAAGAAGGATTAAAGACAGTTTATGTTACCAACGGGTATATGACCAAAGAATCTCTTGGAATGATTGGTCCCTATCTTGATGCAGCAAATGTAGACTTGAAAGGAATGTCCGAACAATTTTATAATGAATTATGTGATGCAAAAATGCAACCCGTACTTGATAATATAAAAAGAATCTATGATAAAAAAATTCATTTGGAAATAACTAATCTGATGATACCAGGATATAATGATTCAGAAAAACATATTAAAGCCCTTGTGAATTTTATGGTAGAAGAAATAGGTGTTGAAGTACCTTTACATTTTACAAGATTCTTTCCCTACTATAAACTAAAAAACATCCCTCCAACAGCAGTTGCAGACCTTGAAAAAGCCCATAAAATCGCTACAGATGCAGGTATGAAATATGTGTATATAGGTAATGTACCTTCCGGTACTGGGGAAAATACATACTGTTATAGCTGTGGAGAACTTCTTGTTGAGAGAAATGGTTATCAGATTATGGAAGATGATCTTAAAAAGGAAAAAAAATGTCCTTCATGCGGTGCAGGCATTGATATTGTAACAGAATAGGTCCATCTAAATTTGAAATTAAATGTTATATTAATAAATTAATTTTTTAATCCAACATCTTACTGACCCTTTCAAATTTCTCTTTTTTATCCAATAATTTAGTTGCGTCAACACCTACTTTTGTTGTAGTACCATCTGGAGTTGCACGAGGATCAAGAGATGATCCTCTAGCACCAGGAACAATTAAGATATCTTCATCCCCTTTAACTCTTGTTGCAATTGCATATTCAATATCAGCACCATTGAAGATATCTATATCTTCATCAACAACTACACAATGTTTCAACGAAGGATGTGCTGCCAGAGCAGCCATTATAACATTTTTACCGTCTCCAGGCGTTTGTTTTTGGATAGATATTGCTGCATGTAACCAACAACAACCTCCCTCGGTCAAAACAACATTTCTAACTGTGGGCACAGTATTTTGGACTGCTTTATATATCCGGGGTTCCTGAGGTAATCCCTGAAGTAGTTTATGTTCATTTCCAGCAGGCATTATGGCATGATAGAGTGGATTATTTTTATAATGCATTTTTGAAAGCTTTATAATTGGTTCTTGTCTAATAACATCATAAGTATCTGTAAGATCAACAAAAGGCCCTTCTGGAGCACGTTCATGAGGTAGTATTTGGCCTTCAAGAAGTATCTCACAATCAGGGACCTCTATATCAACAGTATCACATTTTATAAGTTTCAATTCACCATTATGAAACGTGTTTGCAACCTCTAATTCATCAGATGTAATTGGGATAGATGTACAAGATGCAAGTAGAGTTGCAGGATGCATTCCTATTGCAATTGCAATTTCTAGAGGTTTTTCGAATTCTTCTGCCTTTTTGTAATAGGTATAGAGGTTTCTTGGAACAATTCTAACTCCCAACATATCAGTACCATTCACTAGCATTCTATGAATTGATGCATTCCTAACTCCTGTTACAGGATCTTTAGCTATTATAACACCTGCTGTTAAATATGCTCCACCATCCTTTCGGTAGTAGGTTGGTACGGGTAATTTGGTGAGATCTGCATCCATAGATACCTGAAAATTTTTTGTTGTGGTCTCTACCTTCTCAATAGGAGTTGGATTTTCAGTTGCTTCAACTATCCTAGAAGTGATCTGAGGCACTGTTACCGATATGGAACGTGCAATTTTTTCTCTTGTGTTACAGATACCAGATATTATTCCCATTTCACTTTCTTTAATATTCTTGAAAATCACAACTTCTTTATCGTGTTGCTTTAAGAATTTAGAAACTTCATATTTAGTTGATATTTCATTTTCAACATTTATAACCTTAAAATCATTTTCAATGGCCTTTAAAAAATCTCTCATACAATTCTGGCTCCTTCATAATTCCTTAAATCAATGGAGAAAAATAATCATATAATTTGGGCTATTTTATGGTTGTGGCAATGAACATAACAATGAATATTACTGCTATGGCAACAAGCATGTAGTTAACGTTACACTGGCACCCCTTTACTTCACATTGATCTTCATTAATTTCTTTGTTTCTTTTCATTTTTACAATCTACCTTCGGATAATATTAATAAATTATTATTGACAGTTCATATTCCCCTTAAATTGTAATAATTCTTGTTTTACATTTAAATCTCCTAAAGCAAGCATTTCTGCCGCAAGTAAAGCTGCATTACCGCCAGAATCAATTCCAAGAGTAGCAACAGGTACACCAGGAGGCATATTCACCATTGAAAGCAGTGCATCTATTCCATCAAGTCTTTTTGCACACGGAACTCCAATTACGGGTTTTTCAGTGAAGGCCACTACTGCTCCAGTAACATGTGCTGAAAGTCCTGAAATGGCTATGTATAATTTAACAGCCTTAGTTTCTTCCATGTAACTTTCAAATTTTTTAGGATGTCTTATTGGAGATATTACAGTTGAATCATAGATAATTCTCATTTTATCTAGGAACATGGTTGTTTTTTTTGCAACTTTTATATCTGAGTAGCTTCCTGCTATAACAGCAACATCCGGATATTTTGGATCATCGTAATCCTCAAGATTGTATTCATTAGATCCTTCCAGTTCGTCAATTTCAAATGAATGTCTCGAATAATATTTCCCTGTTAATTTTTCAGCTAGCTTTTCTTCATCTTTCTTTATCTTGAAGAAAAATTCTCTTCTCATTTTTGATAGTTTTGTTCTTACATGTACATCGTGTATACCAACCATCTGGGCAGCTAATATAGCCCCATTTTCGCCTCGATCAATACCGACCGTTGCAACTGGAGCACCAACTGGCATTTGTACTGTAGCAAAAAGTGCATCAAGCCCTCCAAGTTTAACAGAAACAGGGACTCCTACTACCGGTTTGTGCGTGTTTGCAGCTATTATTCCAGGCAAGTGGGCTGAAAGTCCAGCTATTCCAATAAAAACTTCAACACCATTTGCAGTGGATTCTTCTACGATCTTTTTTACCTTTTCATGAGTTCTGTGTGCAGATGCAACTCTTACATCGTAGGAAATACCTAGGATTTCCAGTATATTAATTGACTTCTCTGCCACATTAAAATCTGATGCACTTCCCAATATTATCATGACTTTTGGTTCCATCAATTATACCCCAACAATTATTTAAACTTTGAATATCGAATAAATTAAAGAATAATTATTTACATTAAAAATATATGCCTGAAGAGTTAATAAAGTTTCTGAGAGTACATGAAAATGATTAAAGGGATGTTTAAATGGAAATTTTCATTATGTAATTTTCAACTATATTTTTAAGTCATGTCCACACTTATAGAATAAGAAGTAAACTTGAGGTGTACCTTGTGTATTGGATTATCATGATGTTTATTGTATTATTAGCATCTATAAAAACAGCAGGCAATAATAAAAATCTGAGTGTATCGGTTATAATTCCTGCATACAACGAAGAAAAAACAGTGGGCCATGTTGTAAAGGTTGTTAAATCCCTAAATTATATAACAGAGGTTATTGTTGTTGATGATGGATCAACTGATCAAACAGCCATTATGGCCATTGATGCAGGAGCAATAATAATAAACCATATTAAAAATAGGGGAAAAGGAGCAGCTATTAAAACAGGTTTTAAAAATTCCAAAGGGGACATAGTGGTATTTTTAGATGCAGACATTAAAAATCTAACTAAATCTCAAGTTGACAATATCATCAAACCCATAATGAATGGTGAAGCTGATATAACTAAGACCAAATTTAAGAGGGAAGCTGGGCGAGTTACTGAACTTACAGCTAAGCCATTATTAAATTTTTTCTTTCCAGAGATCAAATTTGATCAACCATTAAGCGGGCAATTTGCAGCGAAAAGATCTTTTTTAAACAAAATTAAACTAGAAGATGACTATGGGGTTGATGTGGGAATTGTTTTGGATGCCGATGTAATGGGTATGAGAGTTAAAGAAGTAGACATTGGTAAAGTAGATCATGTCCTCTCCACTCTAACCGATCTTAATATTGTTGCAACCGAGGTTGTGAGAACTATTGTTGATAGAGCAACAGCATATGGAAGGATCACCATGATCGACTCCCTTGGACAGTACATAAGAATGGAAATCCTAGGACTTTCATTAGCATCTCTTGGTATATTTGCTATTTTTTTCATACGTTTCGTGAGTTTAACAATTGGGTTAATAATTACAGGGGCAGGAGTGATAGTTGCCCTGTACTATATTGTAAAGATACTTAAGATCTCGCTAAATGTGTTCTCAAGGTCCGATGGTAACATCAGAAATTTGAAAGTGTTCCTTAAAATGCATTCTCCAATAATTGTATCAATACTGATACTTTTGGCAATGATGACAACTATTCTTGGTTCTGTTCACGTTGATAATGGCAAAATATCAATTGAACCCGCTTCAAGAAACCTTATAATATTTAACAATCCTGCCAGTAACCAAACCGTAGATGTAAGAGGACCTTATACTGTTGATAGTGCACTTGAAAATGAATTTACAATTATAAGAATGCCCCAAGAGGCTCTTGCCACATTAGAGCTTAATTACGGTGATTCGATCTACATAAACAATCAGAAGTATATTCTTAACCAGACCAGACCCGGTGAAGATAACATCATAAGGATTCCAAATGCTGCAAGAAGTGTAATGGGACTTAATGTGGGGGACATTATTAGAGATGGCGATCTCAGGAACAGATTCAATAATTTCTACGCTGCAAAAGCCATTTCCACAGGGAATGAGAGTGATTTAAACCTCACCGAAGGTGTTGTAATAACCAATAATCTTGATAACGGCAGAACTGTGGACATATTCATGAACAACCAGCAGATTTCTCATACTTCAGGAGTGTTCAAAAATGGAACTTACTCAATTTATGTTAATGGTGTGAAATATAAGACATTCACATATAATGAAAATAACCCTACAAACACTTACTATGTCGAAATTGGAAGCAACCTCTTTAAAATAGTAATTGGAGGCCCTGAACTTACAGATATGGATTTTGCCCCTTCTTCAACAGGTAAGTTCCTTAACTTCCAATATTAAATAATTAGAAAAAGTAAAAAAATAGACAATTAATAATATACTTTCACAGCTTCTTTCAAGTCGTTATAGAGTCCAAGTGCTGCTAAAGCCCCTATTTCCCCAGCGGCCCCTGTAACTTGAACTAACTGTACACCTACTTCTTTTGCTACTTTTTCTGCATCTTCCACATACATCATAGACTTTTTAGTGTCTTCAGCATATGTTCTAAGTTTAGCAGGCACTTTAAATCCGTCAAGAACAGCTATTGCAGTCTTTTCTGAAAGTGTGTCTTTTTTAAGGAGTTGGCATGTTTTATCAACCAATTCATCCCTTCTTCCCGGCTCTACTGCAAATACAAGTGCTATTGCAACGCAATTTTGGGTCTTATTTGGATTATGTGGGTAGAGTTGACATGTGACATGATCAATATATTCAAATCCCATATTTGCTAGTTCCATTCCAACATTGTTGGCAAGTGTCCATGTAGCTCCTTCTTGTTTTGTGTCTGTATCATCAACTCCAATAACAACCTTCTGCATTTTTGGAGTTACAACAGCTGCTCTTCCTACCTTTGATCCTCCACCAATGTCGTAAAGTTCTACACGTTTTACACCTTGTGCCATACCTCGACACATAGCTGCGCCAACACCCGCTCCAGCAAGACCAGCATGTACAATCTTCACCTCATCCTCTTCAACGGATACTTCTTCTATTCCTGCTGCTGAAAAGCTCGGTTTAAGATTCATATTTGCTTTACCTATGTTAAGATGGTAAATGTGCCTGTCTCCATCTCTTTTTGAATCAATTACAAGATTGCTTGTTCTTTTATACTGGTAAACCATCCATTCAGAACCAGCCACACAGGGATGATATTCAACTAGCTCAACTTGGTCATCATCTACCATGGTAATGACTTTTTTGTAAGGTGCTATCCAAGGGTCTTTAAATTTAGTTTTTAAATCATCGGGGGTTAATATTTCCATGAAAACTCTCCAAGAATTTATTCAGGTATTAATCAGACATTTTAGTTACAGTAATCAATTATGATAATGTTATGTCCAAATACTATTTCATAGTATTTTATGATTACACTTATGTTATAGTATTAATTAATTTATAAAATTCAATTTAAAAAAAATAGAGTAATTATTGTAACCTTTCAACCATTTTAACAGCTGCCTCTACAGCTCGTTTACCATAATCTATACGTTGATGAGCCTCAAGTCTTGTCATTTTTGGGCCTGTTATTCCTAGTGCAACAGGTTTACTGTAGTCCAGTGAAAGGTCTGTCATTTTACGAGATGCATGTTGTATAACAATTTCATCGTGGGATGTTGCACCTTCTATTACTGCTCCAATTGTAACTACAGCATCAATATCTTCCTGTTTAAGGAGTTTTTTAATTGCCAGTGGCATGTCAAAAACACCCGGCACCGTTATTACTTCCGTTATCTCAGATTCTAGGAATTTTGCATGTTCTTTTGCTAGCTCTAACATCATGTGAGTTATATCATAGTTGAATTCTGAAACTACTGCTCCAATCCTGACTTTTACCATTTATACCACACTCCTTCTTTAGAATACTTATTCAATTGTTATTAGATCATGATTAAATATCCTGACCAATCTTATCCAGAATTTTGTTCAGTTTAAACAATTAATTAATGATTTTTATAATTATATTAATAAAATTGCTCCTGCAACTGCACTAAATACCATTATAAGAATTATAAATATTGCAATGTACTGTGCTCTATTCATTTTTTTCAATCTCCAAAAAACTTAGAAATCTCCCTTAAAGTTTCTCCAAATATTTGAATTTCTTCCGCTGTATTGTAATAATGTACAGATGTCCTCACTGTCCCCCCACGTTCATAAGACCCCATATGTCGTATTGCAGGGATTGCACAGTGGTAACCGCTTCTCACACAGATATTTTTGAGTTCGTCCAGTATCTTTGCAACATCATGCGCATTTACTCCATCTATATTGAAGGATACTATCCCATAAATATTTTCGGGACTACCGTATATAATTGTATTATCTATGCTATTTATCTCTTGGAATAATTTTGAAGTAAGTTTTTTGCTATGGTTTTCAATTTTATCCATACCTATATTTTTAAGATAATCTACAGCTGCTCCTAATCCAATAACTCCAGCAATATTCTGAGTTCCCCCTTCAAATCTAGCAGGCACATCTTCAAATTCAAATTTAGCCTCTGTAACATCAACAACAGTTCCACCACCTAAATTCGTGGGTTCCAGTTTCTCTACAGATTTCTCGCTGCAGTATAAAAATCCTGTTCCTACTGGGCCAAGAAATCCTTTATGTCCTGGAAATGATACAAAATCTGCTTTAATTTTTTTTACATCAAGTTTCATATGCCCGGCAGATTGTGCAGCATCTACATGATAAAGAATATCATTTTCATCTGCAATTTTACCTATTTCATTTATTGGTTGAACCGAACCTATTGCATTAGAAATATGCGTAGTTGTTATGAGTTTAGTATTATCATCAACAGCTGATTCAACATCATAAGGATCAATTATACCAAATTCATCAGCCTTTATGATTTTGAGATTCACACCGAACTTCTTTAAGTTTAACCAAGGAATAAAGTTAGAATGATGTTCTATATTGGGAACAATTATAGAGTCTCCCTTTTTAAAATTAAAACCATTTGCAACAAGATTTATTGCTTCAGTTGTGTTTTTTGTGAATATTACCTCTGATGGTCCACAACCAACGAACTTTGAAATCCGAGACCTTGCTCCTTCAAATTCTTTGGTTGATTTAACCGCCATTCTATACGCGCCTCTACCAGTGTTGGAATTATAGTTGTAGAAATAATCGCACATTGCATCAACAACTGGTTTTGGAGTCGGTGTAGTACTTGCTGCGTCTAAATATATTACATCTTCAAGTAAGGGTATGTCCGCCCTGATGTCAATATTGGTACTATTTTCCATACTTATGCTCCAAATTTTATTCAGAATTATTTGTTTATGTATATTCCATGTTATAATTAAATAATCACAAGTATCAAGTAATTTTTGATTAGATTAGTAAATATAGTAAAAAAAGTAGGAAATTTGAATAAAACCTATTCTCTCACGAACTTGGTCTTTACTTCTGCAGCCATTTCCATAGTAGTAGCATTACCACCAAGGTCGGCGGTAACAACTTTATTCTCTCTTAGAACAGTTATTAGTGCTTTTTCAAGTTTTCTTGCTTCTTCATTCTCATCAAGATAGTCCAGCATCATCACAGCCGACAATATCATAGCAGAAGGATTTGCAATACCTTTTCCTGCAAGTCTTGGAGCTGAACCATGAACCGGTTCGAATAATCCTTGATTTTCACCTATATTTGCTGATGGTATGAGTCCTAATCCTCCAACAAGTCCAGCTCCCTCATCCGATAGTATATCCCCGAATAGGTTGGTTGTAACTATAATATCAAACATATTAGGGTGGGTTATTAAAAACATTGCAGTTGCATCAACATATTTATCATCGGTTTCTATTTCAGTGAACTCTTCTGCAACTTTATAAAAGTTATTCTTGAAAATTCCATCGGTTTTTTTCAGCACATTTGCCTTATGAACAGCTGTTACCTTTTTCCTTCCAGTTTTTTCAGCATATTCAAATGCAAATCTACATATCCTCTCTGATGCTTTGTTGGTTATGACCCTAACTGCTGTTGCTCCATCCTCTGTGTACTCCTCAATTCCAGAGTATAGTCCTTCGGTGTTTTCTCTAACTATAACAAAGTCTACATCATCAAAAATACATTTAGTACCAGGATAGGCCTTAACTGGTCTGAGATTTACAAATAAGTCTAATTCCCGCCTGAGTTTAACTATTACATCAGCAGCAGATTCCCCCGCTGCACCAAACAAACATGCTTGTGATTGTTTGACAATATCTATTGTTTCTTGTGGTAGAGGTATTCCAGTTTTTTCTGCATATTCATCTCCTGCATCAGCAAACTTGAATTCAAATTCAATGTCAGAAGCATCTAATATATGAAGTGTTGCTTCCATAACCTCTTTTCCTATTCCATCTCCAGGTATAACCGCTATTTTGTACATTAAAACACCATTTTAGCTTTATTTCCTTAAAAATTAATTATTGTATTTTTTATATAATCTTAATTTCTACAATTTAATCTTATTATTCTTCCTTTATCTCTGCAAGGTGATTTTTGAGGTAGTTTATTAATCCACCGTCTTTCATGATCCCTAGCATGAAATCAGGTAATGGTTTGATCTCAAACTCTTCAGAGGTATCTAAATCCTTTAGAATTCCTTTGTCTATATCAATTTCTATAATATCTCCCTCTGATATGTGTCCTTCTATATCTTTGGCTTCTATTAGAGGAAGACCTATATTTATAGAGTTTCTGTAGAATATTCTTGCAAATGATTCTGCAACAACAGCAGATATTCCTGCCCCTTTAATTGCTATTGGTGCATGTTCCCTTGAGGATCCACAGCCGAAATTTTTGCCTGCAACCATTATGTCTCCTTTTTTAACTTTTTTTGAGAATTCGGGATCACATCCTTCCATAACACATGCTGCTAGTTCTTTTTCGTCTCTTAATACAAGATATCTTCCAGGTATTATAATATCAGTATCAACATCGTCTCCAAATTTCCAGACTTTTCCTTTCATTTCAAACACCTTCCAAATATTTTATGTTCTGTTTCCATTTCTAAAGATTTTTATTAGACTAAATTTCATTAAATTACCCTCGGATCGGTAATTTTCCCTTTGATTGCGGAAGCTGCTGCCACTGCTGCAGAGCTAAGATATACTTCTGCATCAGGACTTCCCTGTCTTCCCTTAAAGTTTCTATTTGATGTTGAAAGGCTAACTTCACCGGGCCCCACAAGTCCGATGTGCCCACCTAAACAGGGGCCACAACAAGGATTGCATACCAATGCCCCAGAATCTACAAAAGTTCTTAAAAGACCTTCATCCATTGCTTTGGTATATACTTCTCTAGACGCAGGTATTACAAGCATTCTAATATTTTTTGATACTTCTTTTCCTTTTATTATCTTTGCAGCAGTTCTCAGATCGCTTAACCGCCCATTTGTGCAAGATCCTAGGAATACCTGATCGATAGGTGTACCTTCCACTTCAGAAACAGGTTTTACATTATCCACATTATGCGGACATGCTATCTGTGGTTCAAGTTCATTGACATTGACATGTATGGTTTCAAGTGAAGGTGCATGATCATCTGTTTTTATTATTTCGTAGGATTTGGTTGATCTCCCCTTTAGGTAATTGATTGTCTTTTGATCGGGTTCAACAAGACCAGTTTTACCTCCCATTTCAATTGCCATATTGCAAAGAACCATTCTATCAGAAATACTCATATTTCGTGTTGTTTCCCCTCCGAATTCACATGCTTTATAAGTGGCACCATCTGCACCTATGTTACCTATTATATTGAGAACAACATCCTTTGCGAACACATTGTCCTGTAATTTTCCAGTAATATCAAATTTTATTGTTTCAGGTACCTTAAACCAAAGTTTTCCGGTTGCAAATACCATTGCCATATCTGTAGATCCTATTCCTGTAGCAAATGCACCTAATGCACCATGTGTACAAGTATGGGAATCTGTACCAACAACAACTTCACCAGGTACTACATGTCCCTTTTCAGGAAGAACTTGGTGACATACGCCTTCTCTTACATCGTAAAAATTCTTGATTCCTTGTTCTTCTACAAATTTCCTCATTATCATGTGATTATTTGCTGCGTCAATAGAATCAGCTGGAACTTGATGATCAAAAACAATCACTATTTTGTCTGGATCCCATACCTTTTCTACCCCTATTTTCTCAAAAGATTCCACAGATAGTGGCCCTGTTAAATCGTGAGTCATGGCAACATCTATATTTGCCATTATTATTTCCCCTGCTTCTGATTCTTTATTTCCAGATGCTTTTGCTAGTATTTTTTCTGCCATGGTCATTGCCATTTAAATTCCTCCAATTTAGATTTCATTTATTTTAAAATGCTCAAAATTCCACATAGCTTACGATATCTGTTAAATGATAACTGTAATTTTATCCACTATTTTAATGAAGTTTTCAACTTCTTCCGGGTTTAAAATCTTTAACATCTTCTTGATAGTATTTTTATGAACCTGTTTATGCATTTTCATTATCTCTTTACCTTTAGAAGTGAGTTTTAAAAAATAAAAACGTTTATCAGTTGTAGATTGAATTTTATTTACAATATCAAGATCAATAAGCTGATTAATCGCAATTGAAACTGTTGATTTTTTAAGATCAAGAGTTTTTGAAATTTCTGAAACGCTTATACCTTCGTTTTTATCTATCAATTCAATATAGTATAATTGTCTTAGAGTATATTCCTTCAAATCACCTGTCAGAAGCTCTGTTTGAAATTTTTGCATTAATTCGCTTAATTTATCCATTGATTCCACTAATTCGAGCTCTTGATTCACTTGTTTTCACCTCTTGGATATATAGTTTTATCAAACTAACTATTATAAAAGGTTTGCTATTTTGTCAAAATACTAAAAATTTACACGAATTAATATTGAGTTTATTAACAATCTCGTTAAAAGTAAAAACAATATAATTATAATATTAAATTTTTTTAGAAATTAAAATAAGAGTAATGATGATATATTTTAATGGTTCTTAAAATATAATAGTAATAAAATATTGATATTAAATAATACATTAATTTCAGCAATTCATCAAACTGATATAAATTAAATATACTATGGATGAGAAATATTGAAGTGAGGGAACCCAAATGAGCGGCGAGGAAATAAAGAGTGAATATGAAAAGATTAAGGATAAAATATCATACGATGACTTCTTAAAGAGAATGGAAGAACGGAAACATGATTACGAGGATGTTAGTTTCATGAGCGAGCTTGATATAGCCCGCACAATTGTTGGCGAATATATTAACGAAGCTAATAAACCTTTATCAGAGGCAAATGAAGCACATAAGATATCAGAACTCGAAACTGGTCGTGACAACATCAGTATAACAGGTAGAGTAATGCACATATCTCATGTGAAAAAATTTACCAGTAAAAAAGGAAGGGAAGGAAAACTTGCCAATATGATATTATCCGATGATACAGGCGAAATACGAGTAGTACTATGGACAGAAAATATTAAATTCCTTAAAAAAATATCAGAAGGAGACGTTATTAAAATCAACAATGCTGAAGTGAAGCAAGGATTCAGAGAAGATGAACTTCACATGAAGTTAGATTCAACCATACAGAAACTGGATGAAAAAGATTTTGAAACATTTCCCAAATACGATGATAAGATCACCAATATAGAAGACATAAAGGGAGATATGCAGGTTAATGTAGTGGCCAGAATTTTGCGTATTCCAAAAATAAGAACTTTCAATAAAAAAGGGAAAGAGGGAAAAGTTTTATCACTCGAAATTCAGGATAAAACCGGTAAAATACAATTTACGCTTTGGAACAGAGACACCGATATTGTAGAAGATCTTGAACTAAAGGAAGGAGATTCAATAAAAATATTGGGTGCCCTTGGAAGAACACGTGACAATGAAGTATCTTTATCCAATTCATGGGTAGGTAGAATCTTGAAGGGCGAATTTGATCTTCCAGAATACACCGAAACAATACAAAAAATTGGTGATGCGCATGAAATGCGTGATGTAACAGTTGTTGGTGTCATCTGCAAAATATATGATGCTATTACATTCATGAGAGACGATGGAAGTACAGGACAGGTAAGATCCCTCGAAATGGAAGATGATACTGGATCCATCAGGATAACTCTATGGAATGATGATGCAAATATGGACCTGAAAAAAGGGGACATTATTAAAATTATCGGCGGAAATATTGAATTCGACGAATACTCCGGGACAGACTATAGAATAAACACCAATTGGAATACTAAAATAATTATTAACCCGGAAATCGATGCTAAACTTAAGAAACAACTTCAAGAATGCGGCAAATATCTTAAACCATTAAAAATATCCCAAATACATGAAATGGATGAGGAAGGTGAAGAAATCGATGTTGTTGGGAGAATAGTAAATGTGTACGATCCATCCGAGTTTAATAGAGACGATGGAACAACCGGGAAAGTCAGAACTATTGAAATTGGAGACGGTACAGGAATAATAAGAGCTTCTTTTTGGGATGATAAAGCAGAACTGTCATTCGCAGAAGGGGATCCAATAAAAATAGAAAATGCCCGGACACGTTTAGGAAACTACAACATGGATCTGTCTATTGGCAGAACAGCTAGGATTGTTAAACCTAACCCAGAAGAAATAAACGATTTACCTGCCATAAACGAAATCGAAGATTCTATTTATTCCACCAAAACCATTAGCGAATTGAATGATGGGGACCGTAATGTAAGGCTAATTGGGAGAGTTATTAATATCTATGATCCAAACGAATTCCAGCGTGCCGATGGAAGCAAAGGAACTGTTAGAACAATAGAAATAGCCGATGGAACTGGAGTAATTAGGGCTTCATTCTGGGATGAAAAATCAGAAACTCCATTAAATGTCGGAGATACAATAAAAATAGAAAATCCTCGTGTAAACCTACGTGACGATAAAATAGAACTCAGTGTGGGCAGAAATACAAATGTGACAAAAGCAACAGATGAAGAAACTGAAAAACTCCCTTCTTTTGATGATATAAAAGAAATGATCTATAAAACCAAGAAGATCGATGATATTGGAGAGGAAGATCGTAATATAAAAGTAACAGGACAAATTGTAGAAGCCTATGGAAACAGAATACTCTATGAAATGTGTCCTAACTGTAATAAACGAGTGAGCTTGGTAGATAATATTTATATCTGCGATATATGCGGAGAAGAGATAGATGAACCCAATTATCTTATGATAATACCATGTGTTATTGAAGATGATACAGGGACAATGCGCGTTACATTCTTCAGAACCGCCGCAGAAGAACTAATTGGAATGAAAATGCAAGAAATTATTGAGGTAATCCAAAAAACTGGAGATGAAGGATCGCTCGAAGATAAAGTATCAGATCTTGTTGGCCACGAAATCACAATTATTGCTGATGCTAGCTTTGACGAATACAACGAGGAAATACGACTCAATGCTAAAAAACTTGTTGAAATAAAGTTGTAATAAACAATTAACCATATGGAAGTTTATGAGTATTATGGATTTCCTAGCTAATTGATCAATCTTTAAATAGTGCATCTGTAAATGTTGTATTTGATCCTAGGAATAATTCGAATACTTTTAACAGAAATTTCAAAATGTTTGATATGACTAGGAAATTTACTCATTAAATATTATTTAACAAAATAAATGGACTTTCTGAATTGAATTATTTAAACAATAAAGGGGATTAAAATGGTAGAACTCGAAGACTTGCCAAATGTGGGTGAAAAAACTGCCCAGAAATTGAGAGATGCTGGTTTCGCCGATATGATGAGATTGGCTACCGCAACTGCAAAGGAATTAAGTGTTAAAGCCGAAATAGGAGAAGGTGTTGCTGAAAAAGTTATAGAAGCTGCAAGAAAATCTGAACAGATTGATTTTGAAACAGCAATGGATGTGATGGAAAGACGAAAGGACGTTGGAAGGATAACAACTGGTAGTACCGGTCTTGATGAACTTATTGGCGGAGGAATTGAAACACAATCCATAACAGAAGTATTTGGTGAATTCGGATCTGGAAAAAGTCAGATATCCCACGAACTAGCCGTTACAGTACAATTACCTCCGGAAAGAGGAGGTTTATCTGGAGACTGTGTATTCATAGATACTGAAAACACATTTAGACCTGAAAGAATAAAACAGATCGCAGATGGTCTTGAACTTGATGTGGAAGAAGTTTTAACTAAAATACACATTGCAAGAGCATTCAATTCAAGTCATCAAATATTGATGGCAGACAAGGTTAACGAATTGATCCAGAGCGGCACAAATATTAGACTTGTAATAGTGGACTCTCTAACTGCACATTTCCGTGCTGAATATATTGGAAGGGAATCCCTTGCAACTAGGCAACAGAAACTGAACCAACATTTGCATACTCTTCAAAACATTGCTAACACCTATAATGTAGGTGTTTTCGTTACAAACCAAGTTCAATCAAAACCAGATGCGTTCTTTGGAAGTCCAACCAAAGCAATAGGAGGACATGTGCTAGGTCATGCAGCAACATATAGGATATGGCTCAAAAAGGGACTTGCAGGTAAAAGAATCGCAAGATTAGTGGATAGTCCACATTTACCAGAAGGCGAGGCAGTTTTCAAAGTAATAACAGAGGGAATTTCAGACTGATTCCCCTAATATTTTTTTTAAATATTAATTTTTTGATTTAATGATTTGTGAAAATAATTTTTTAATATAACAATTTTATATTGTCAGATAATATGAGTTCTATTGAAACTATACTCGCCATAATTTTAATGATATTAGTGGGTTACATTTCCAAGAGAATTGGTCTTCTCAAATATGAGGATTCAATTACACTCAACAAAATAGTTGTTAACATTGCCATTCCTTCACTTATATTTTTGGCAATGTACACTGCAGATCTTTCCAATATAAAAGTTTTAATTCCAATTACACTGATATGCATTGTAACAGGGAGTCTTTCCGGTTTACTGGTTTATTTATTTTCAGTTTCAAGAGGATACTCAAAAAAGACGAAATGGACATTGGTAGGTACTTCAACTCTTTTCAATTCAGGTTTTCTTGGATATCCTGTTGTTCTTGGGATTTTTGGTGCAAGTGGGTTGGTAAGAGCTGTTTTCTATGATATGGGTTCTACTATACTCTTTCTTTGTCTTGGAATTTTTTTTATTATTATATTTGAAGGTAAATATACCTCAATCATCAGAAGAACATTTCTATTCCCCCCAATTTGGGGCATTATTCTTGGAATAATTGCAAACTTTTTGCATTTGAATATTGGATTACTACCTCTAAATGTACTGAAATATCTCAGCGGAGCTGCAATTCCAATTATAATGGTATCTCTTGGACTTTCATTAGAAGTTGGGGGATTGAAAAATTATTTAGGTGCTGCTTCATTTGTTTCATTTATTAGACTGGCAGTATCTCCTATAATTGCAATTTCAATAATTTATATTTTGGGGTTAACAGGTCTTGAGAGTACGGTAACAATAATTGAGGCAGGAATGCCCTCTGCAATGTTAAGTCTTGTTCTTGCTGCAAGTTATGATCTTGATATTAAAGCAGCAGCAGCTTGTATATTCCTAAGCACTGTTCTAAGTATGATTTCATTACCAATATTGATTTATTTATTGTAAATTACCAATATACCCTTGTAAAATTATGGTAATTATTTAACAGGATATTTGTTTCATAACTACAAATTCTCAGAAATAAAAAATATCAATTATCTTTACTAACCCTTGGAATCAATTTAAACTTGCAAATTTTAGTTATAAATTTTATTTAAGGGAAATTTAATATTTTAAAATGAATATGCTTTACATATTATTTAGTACATATTTTACTTTACATTTAACGAATTGAAAATATTAAAAATCTTTAATAAGTACTTAAAATAGTGAATTAAAGGTTTATATTTAATTTTTTTGAAAATGGATAAGTTCATTTTAATATGGATATATTATGATAATTAGTGTTCTTAACAGCAGTACGTACAAGTAATTAGTTTGTTAAAAAATTTGTAAAAGAAAATAATGATATTGATGATATACAGATAGAATAATGACTTAAAAATATTCTATTATATATACTTTGTATAAAAAAATAAATAGAAAACTTTATTTATTAAGTTGATAGACCCTACACATTAAGGATAAGAAATCTATCATAGATTTATGGAATAGGTGATCTAATTGGCAGATGAAAAAAAGCAAGAAACAACCGAAGAACCAAAAGTCGGGGTATACACATGTCACTGTGGTATAAACATAGGTGGCGTAGTTGATATCGAGGCAGTAAAAGATTATGCAGCAACACTTCCAAACGTTGTTGTATCAGAAGAGTACAAATACTTCTGTTCAGACCCAGGACAGGAAATGATCCAGAAGGACATCAAAGAAAAGGGTTTAAACAGAGTAGTTGTAGCAGCATGTTCACCAAGGCTCCACGAACCAACGTTCAGAAGAGCAGTTAAAGAAGCAGGATTAAACCCATATCTATTTGAATTTGCAAACATAAGGGAACATGATTCATGGGTTCACCAGAACGAACCTGAAGCAGCAACAGAAAAGGCAAAGGACCTTGTAAGAATGGCAGTAGCTAAAGCCAGATTACTAGAACCACTCATATCTGAAACAGTTTCAGTTATAGACAAAGCCCTTGTTATTGGTGGAGGAGTAGCAGGAATTCAGGCATCACTAGATCTGGCTGACATGGGATTCCAAACTTACCTGGTAGAAAAACAGCCTACAATAGGTGGAAGGATGTCCCAGCTTGACAAAACTTTCCCAACAATGGATTGTTCAATGTGTATTCTAGCACCTAAAATGGTTGACTGTGGAAAACACGAAAATATCGAACTTATTTCCTATGCAGAAGTTAAGAAAGTTGACGGTTACATAGGTAATTTTAAAGTTGAAGTTGAAAAGAAACCACGTTTCATAGATGAAAAGTTATGTACTGGTTGTGGAAGCTGTGCAGAAGTTTGCCCAATAGAAATACCAAACTACTTTGATGAAGGCGTTGGTATGGTCAAAGCTACTTACATACCATTCCCTCAGGCAGTTCCTCTATGTTCTACTATAGACAAGGATTACTGTATAGAATGTAAATTATGCGACCAAGTCTGTGGTAACATGGCAATAAAGCATGACCAGGAACCAGAAACCATTGAACTAGATGTTGGTACCATTATAGTAGCAACAGGTTACGATCCATACGACCCAACAGAGAAAAAAGAATGGGCATATGGTGCAGCTGAAAACGTTATCACAGGGCTTGAACTTGAAAGATACATTAACGCATCGGGTCCAACCCAAGGACACGTTGTGAAACCATCAGATGGTAAAGCACCGAAAAGTGTGGCATTCATCCAATGTGTTGGATCAAGGGACGAACAGATAGACAAACCATACTGTTCCAGGGTCTGCTGTATGTATGCAATGAAAAACGCTCAACTCATCCTAGAACATGAACCAGACACCGATATCACCATTTATTACATGGATATTAGAGCATTCGGTAAAGGATTCGAAGAATTCTACAAACGTTCACAAGAGAAATATGGTATCAAGTTCATCAGAGGTCGACCAGCAACAGTCCTGGAAAACCCTGACCAGACCCTAACCGTAAGGGCAGAAGATACCCTACTCGGAAAAATAACAGAATACGACTATGATATGGTTGTATTATCTGTGGGTCTACAGCCACCAGAAGGAGCAGAAGAACTTAGACAGACTTTAACCCTGTCAAAAAGTGCAGACGGTTTCCTAATGGAAGCTCACCCTAAACTCAGACCTGTTGACACATTAACAGAGGGTATTTTCCTTGCCGGTGTTGCACAGGGACCTAAAGATATTCCTGACGCAGTTGCACAGGCATCAGGTGCAGCAGCAAGAGCAGCAATACCAATGATAAAAGGTGAAGTGGAAATTGAACCTATCATTGCTAGTGTTGATGAAGATGTTTGTGGTGGATGTGAAGTTTGTATTGAACTTTGCCCATACGGTGCACTTGAAAGAATAGATGAACAGGCACATGTTAATATAGCACTCTGTAAAGGATGCGGAACTTGTGTTGCAGCATGTCCATCTGGAGCACTTGACCAAGCACACTTCAAAACCAGCCAGATATTTGCTCAGATTGAAGCAGCAATGAATAGTGGAAAATAAGGGTTATACCCTTTCCTTAATTTTTTTTTAAATTTGAATTTCATTTACTATTCTAATTTTACTGTGCCATTTAATTTGAAATAATTTTTTTAGAAATATTTGTTTAAATTTAATTTTCACAATAAATTATCCAAAAAAAATTATACATTAACTCACCATTTAATAATATAAGAGGGTGAAAATTTGTATCAAGAAATTGGAGAAAAACTTAAGGAAATATTAAAACTTGATCTGGACCCAGTTGCTATAAAGTGGTCCGTAAGAGTACCTAAAAATATCCCAAAGGAAGAAGGCAAATCAAGATTTTGTACCAAACTGGATAAAGCAGCAAAAGGGGAAATTTTTTATTCAACAGTTAAAGAAGAAGACTGTATGGGTGGTATGAGATATTCTGGCATGAAGGATAGGAAAGAATTACCAACAAATATGCAAAGTGGGGCATTTTTAGTGCCTGCTGGGGTTTACAAAAGTATACCTGCTGTTCAACGCTCTTGGAAAAACAACATGGCGATTGAATCTGGAATATTTAGCGCAGTGATATTTTCACCCCTATCCAAAGCTGATTTTGAACCAGATATTATATTTTTGGTTTGTAACGCGGAACAGGCCATGATGATACTCCACGCAAACGCCTATGATTCAGGATCCCATGGTTTAGGTGGAGATTCCGGACCTATATGTAGCTCAATGGCTGCAGTGCCATATTTAACTGGAGAAGTAACGTATGGCTTTGGTGACATAGGATCCCGAAGAAATATGACTTTGAAACCCGAAGATGTAATGGTAACAATTCCTGCAGGAGATCTTGAAAGGATAATTTCTAATCTCATTGAAATGAAGAAAAAAACATTTTTCAGGGAGAGTTAATAATCTCCAAAATCCCAATATAAATACCAGAATAAGCAGGTTAATTTTTATAATTTTGTATAGCTATGCTGCTTTTTTTTTGAAAGTATTTATATTGATTCATTTTATACAATAGATCAATACACCCTAAAACTAATAAATGTTTATCTGGAGGATATTTAATGTTTAAAAACGAAGAATACGCTCTAAAAATTAAAGAAATTACAAAAGAGCACCATAATTGGATGGAAAATAGTATAAATCTTATTGCAAGTGAAAATATTACAAGCACCAGTGTCAGGGAGGCTTTAGCTTCAGATCTATCTCATAGATATGCGGAAGGTCTTTCTGGTTGTAGACTCTACGAAGGCTGCAAGTATGTTGACGAGATAGAAGATATAACTGTGAAACTTTCAAAAAAGATTTTTAAAGCAGAACATGCTAATGTTCAGCCAATATCAGGCGTTGTAGCAAATATGGCATCCTTCTTTGCTCTCGCAAAACACGGCGACTCTATGATGGCTCTTGAGGTTCCCGTGGGTGGACATATAAGCCATGCAAATGTCAGCGCTGCAGGAATACGAGGATTAAAAATAGCCCCCCATCCTTTTGATGAAACAAAAATGAATATCGATGCGGATGCTATGAAAAAGGATATAATCGAGAAAAAGCCAAAAATAGTACTCTTAGGCGGCAGTTTATTTCTGTTCCCACATCCAGTAGAAGACGCTAGGGAAGCAGCAGATGAAGTGGGCGCAAAGGTAATGTACGATGGTGCACATGTTCTTGGTTTAATAGCAGGAGGATATTTCCAGGACCCTCTTAGGGAAGGTGCAGATCTTCTTGTTGGAAGTACACATAAAACTTTTCCAGGACCACAAGGAGGTATAATCCTCTGTAAGGAAGATATTGCGCACAAAATAGATGATGCAGTCTTCCCCGGAGTTGTAAGTAACCATCACCTCCATCATCTTGCAGCACTAGGAATAGCTACATCAGAAATGCTCGAATTTGGTAGTGCTTATGCCAAACAAATAATCAAAAATGCACAGGCACTTGCACAGGAACTATACTCTCTTGGATTTAATGTACTTTGTGAAGATCAAGGATTCACTGAGTCTCATCAGCTAGCAATGGATGTATCAAATGTTGGAAGAGCAGCTAAACTTGCAAAGGACCTTGAATCAAACAACATAATTCTCAACAAGAATCTATTCCCATGGGACGATGTAAACCGCTCAGATGATCCATCTGGTATCCGTATTGGAACACAAGAAATAACCAGACGTGGATTAAAAGAGAAAAACATGTCAGAAGTGGCAGAATTCATTAAAAGAGTTGCAATTGATGGTGAAAATGTTAAACAAGAAGTTACAGAATTTATAAAACAACATAATAAAGTGCATTATGCATTCAAAGAAGATGAAGCATACAATTATGTTGACTTCTAATAAAATTTAACATCCTTTTTTTTATAGACCTATAGGAGAAGTAATATGAGAATTGCTTGGGGAATTACAGGAGCAGGACATCTACTAAAAGAAAGTGTAAACATATTGGTTGGACTTTCAAAGACGCATGAAGTTACAATACTACTTTCAGGTGCGGGTGAAGAAGTTCTTAAAATGTATGGCCTTTTTGAAACAGTTAAAAAGTTAACTGGGGGTAAATATAGGGAACTTGTACTTGAAGCTGATCAACAAGCTAGTTTCCCAATGACCGGGCGATTTTCTTTAGGGACATACGATATCCTGGTTGTTTCTCCTACAACTTCCAATACCATTGGGAAAATTGTTAATGGTATAGCAGATACCCTAATTACTAATGCAGTTGCGCAATCAGGTAAAGGAATGGTTAAAACCTACATTATCCCCGTTGATATGGAATCTGGTGACCTTCAAACCGTTTTACCATCAAAACTAGAACTTGACACATGCCAAGATTGTGAAATATGTGAAGCAGCTGCAGCCTGCCCAAGTAATGCAATTACCCCCGGTGTGGAAATAAACCTCTTGAAATGTGAGGGCTGCGGTGCTTGTCAAGTTGCCTGTTCATTTGGAGCTGTAACCGGAGGTAAACTCATCACCATACATATGAGGGATATTGACATCCAAAACACTGCAAAATTAAGTGAAATTGAAGGAATAAATGTATTGAATCACCCATCAGATTTGAATATCATTTAATTTTAAGCTTCTTTTTTTGGAATACTACAATTTTGCTTATTATCTCCGGTTTATTTCACATTTAAATCTTAATCATGCTCTTATTGAAAATATAAAATTACTAATGGATCTTCATACATAAAATAGATTGGAAATCCTAATATCCAATTTTTTAATACATTCAATAAAGGAGTGATTATATGTCAAACGGTAAAAGAATAGATTTTCTTGTGGATGAACTCCAAAATGATGATTGGATTGTTCGAGAAGATGCTGCAGAACTTCTTGCAGAAATTGGAGATCCTGAAGCTGTTGAACCACTCATAAAATCATTGTATGATGATGATTGGCATGTTAAGGAAGCTGCTGCCCTTTCACTGGCAATTTTCGCAGATTCTCGGGCTGTTGACCCGTTAATTCATCTCATGAAAGATGAAAAGGCAAGTGTGCGTTATGCAGCAGCTTTAGGATTAGCATCTATAGCAGACCAAAGAGCATTAAAAGTTCTTGAAAAAGCTGTTGAAGATGATAATCCCATAGTGAGAAAGGTGGCAAAGCTAGGAATTGACGCAATTGAAAAGAAAGAATAAGTAAATTTTTTTTGTAATTAATTCAATTATAAAAATCAATGGTTAGTATTTAACACTGTAACTAATGTACATAAATAAAATACCTAGAAGTGCCCATACAACGGAGTTCAAAGTTGATATGCCTAATTGTGAGAATTCAATTCCTACAATCCCTGCTATGAATAAAAATATTCCTGCAGCATAAAGCACAATCTTTCTAACCCTCGTGCCATAGCCAATTGCTAGAAACACTGCTCCAAGAACTGCCCATACTACCGAAGTAAAGAGTGTAAAACCTAACTGAGGTAAAATAATTCCCAGAATCCCAGATACAAGTAGGAATAGGCCTGCAATGTAGAGTACTATCTTAGTTGTTTGTTTTTTCATAAAATTCCTCTTACTTCAATGTATTTATATTTTCTTGTTTAATAATTAAAAATAAATTATTTTGGGTTGTTATATCCCAAAATACTCAATTTATATGATATATTAAGAACTTTGGAGCGTCATTATGGTAATTTCAGGCGGACAATTTATTCGTATCCAAAAAACATTGGTTCCAAGACCTCTGTTAGTATACTGAATCATATCTCCAACTTTATATTCTCCCAACGGATATTTTTTGAATTGAGAACCTTTGAATGGTGTTCCAAATCCTGGAATAATCATTTGGCCGCCATGAGAATGTCCTGAAAGTTGTACACAAAATCTTCCTGTTGCTGAACTTTCATCAGCAAAATCTGGTTCGTGTGCTAGTAAAATTGCAGGGCCTGATTTTGGAAGTTTTTTTAGCACTGCATTTAAATCATGCTTTTCCAGGGTGATGCTGTCTACTCCAGCTATGTGAAGCATGGCATCTCCACGTTTTATGGTGTAAACATCATTTTCAAGTTCTATGATCTTACTTTCATCCATTACCCTACGAATATCTTCGGCACCAATCCAGTGGTCATGATTTCCAAGCACAGCCACAGTTGCATCTTTTGGTTTAAGATTTTTGAGAAATCTTAACATGTCAAGAACCGCCTCATTCACCACATATGAAACAGAATCCCCCGTTATAGCAACAATATCAGGTTTCTGTTTATTTACAAGATTTACTACACCTTCAATACGTTTGGCAGATATCCACTGTCCCAAATGTATGTCACTAATATGTACTATACGGTACCCATTAAAAATAGGGTCAAGATCGGGTATTGTTACATTTAAGGGTACAATTTCAAAGTCCCTTGCATCAAATTCATGTATTCCAAGTACATCCCTGAAACCAGACATAGCAATCTGCATTTTTTGACGTAACATCAGGACTCTGAGGTTAGAATGAGTTTCTTTCATAGTTTTTTCATTTAAATATTGTAAAATGATTAAATTTCTATTGATTATGAATTTTAAATATAAATTAGAATTTTTATGTTATTTAAATGATCTCTAAGTCTTCATCCTCTAGAAGGCTAGTTAAATAAACTGTCATTTCTATCTCTTCACGTGCAATGAAATCTTCGATCCGTAATTGGGCATCAGCACTCCCCAATGGGAAATATTTCTCTTCGAAATGGGTTGTAATAAACATATCTCCATTTTTTAACTCAACATTACCTTCAACATTACCTCGAAGCTTTTCCTGATCTTCTGGGTCTATCCCAGTAACCTTATAGATAATATAATAATCGTTAGAATCTGAACCATAATCAAATATTTCCACTTTCATAACTGGACCTCCAACATTCTATATTAATATTTGTTGATGCGATCTCTTGTATTTTTTTATATACAATCGCTTGTGAAATCCAGTTCATCGCCAATATCAAGGTCAAATTTGTTAATTGTACCTTTTTCCATTTCAATAACGTATCTCGCAGGTACGATCGGCGTGTAGGTCTTCCAAGGTTCAATTGATATCATATCAACCACTTTTTTGTTAGAATCAGTAAATAATATATCAAGTGGGAATCTCATGAAAAACATATGAATGGCAGAACCCCGCCTGCTCCTGGTGTTTGGTAGTTTAAGTATAAGACCCCTTTCAAGATCTCGCCTGAACATTAATCCCATGAACCTTGACATAAAGCTGTTAGCAATATCAAATTTGCCCAAATTAGTTCCCTTACTTTTATTTACTAAAACAACGTATTTCATATCTTTGCACCCATATTTTATCGTGTTTATATTATGGTTTAATAATAATGGAATATTTAGTTTTGTAGATTTTACAGATTCCAATGAAATTTTTTGGTTTTGAGGATATCATAAATATTAAAATTTCTTGGATATTACAAGATTCTCATCAAATTTATTCTATAATATAATGTAACGGACCATTGATAATTCATTAACCTTTATAGTTAATTTAATTTTTACATGACCCTTCTATATAAATTCATGATGGCCATTTCAATTACTCATTATAATAACATTATAATGTATATGTTTTAATCCCATTGTTTTTATTATCACAAAACGTTTGGTATTCTCCCTATCAAATGAATGTTCAACCAAAAAGGGAAGATGGTTTAAAAAACCCTGCAAGATACCTAAAATCTTGGGGTTATCACTACATCTATATGCCACAAATAGATTTAAACAAACTAGCAGAAAGAATATATCAAGAGGTCAAACTATAAAAAAATTGTGGATGTTTTAATTCCTTCATCTTTTTATTAAATTATAACCTGATTTATCTCATTTCATGAATCAATGGTAACAGTAATTCATAAATAATTCATAGAATTTTATAAAAATTTCCAAAATTTTGATATACATAAACAAATTTGTTGGTTTGTTACTCTTCACTAGCTAAAAAAATAGTTAAGCATGGGATCATTTTTTATATCAGTTATTTCAAATGCCATACAGTAACACTATCTTAAAGTATATGTTAATTATTGTTGTTGTTACCCCAATAAAAAGTAAATATAATTATTTTATTAACATATCTCTAAGGAGATAGTTTTAACTCACTAATTAATATTAATATGGGAGGCCATTTATGAGGAACATCATTGTAAAAGAGCTTATTCAAAAACCTATTGAAGAGCAAGAAGTAGAGATAGTAGAAAGAAAGGGTATAGGTCACCCTGACAGTATAAGTGATGGGATAGCAGAATCTGTAAGTAGAGCATTATGCCATGCTTACCTGGAAAATTTCGGTGGAATTCTGCATCATAACACAGACGAAGTCCAGATAACTGCAGGAGAATCTGATCCACATTTCGGTGGTGGGGAGATTATCAAACCTATAGACATACTTCTAACAGGCCGTGGAGTCTCAGAATTTGAAGGTAAAAAAGTAGGTATTGACAGAATTGCAATAATGGCTGCTAAGGAATATTTAAAAGAAAATATTATTAACTTAGACGTTGAAAGTACAGCAGTTGTAGAATGTAAGATTGGTCATGGTTCAGGAGACCTTGTTGATGTTTTCAAAAGGGATGGAATGCCTTCATCGAATGACACATCATTTGGTGTAGGATTCGCACCATTTTCAGAAACAGAAAAAATAGTTCTAGCAACAGAAGAACTGTTAAACTCTAGAAGCTTTAAAAAGAAATACCCTCAGGTTGGAGAGGATATAAAGGTTATGGGGCTGCGTGAAGATAATAAAATAGTTTTAACAACCGCAGTAGCAATGGTTTCAAAATATGTCGATGGAAGAGACACATACCTAAATGTTAAGGACGAACTAACAGACATAATAACAGATCTTGCTCTGAAACAAACAGACAGGGAAGTTGAGACCTTCATAAATACTGGTGATGATAATTCCTGCGAGTCAGAAAAGGGTTATTACTTAACTGTAACTGGTACCTCAGCAGAAATGGGTGATGATGGCTCTGTTGGAAGAGGTAACAGGGCAAATGGGCTTATAACTCCTAACAGACCAATGTCTATGGAAGCAACATCAGGTAAAAATCCAATAAACCATGTCGGTAAAATTTACAATCTCTTATCAAATAAAATGGCAGAGGATATAACAAGAGAAATAGAAGGAATCCAACAGATCCATATTATGATCTTAAGTCAGATTGGAAAACCTGTTGATCATCCTAAAGCTGCAAGCGCACAGATAATTGTTAACGATGGTTACAACATCGAATCTGTAAACAAGGATGTTGAAGGAATAATGGACAGCTGGCTTGAAAACATTGGAAAAATCACGGAAATGATGGTTGAAGGTAAAATTAGAACATTCTAATTCTATCAAGAGTAAGAATCTCATTAAAATAGAAATCTTCCCTATTTTTTATTCTTATGGGAGATATGTAGAGTTTTAACGATCCTTACCACGATTAACTTTATTATTTTCTTTTATTTCAATTTTGAATTATTTCATAATGAGTTTTCAAATTATTTTTATAGAAATTCCATCCTTAAATGTAATTAAACTATTTTATATACCTAAAACAAACTTTAGATCAATTCACCATAACTGAAAATCATAAAGGAGAGAATCATTATGCCGATAGAGGAGGCAAAACGCTCATACGAATCAAGAATCATTGAAGAAAAGGTGCAGAAGTTCTGGAATACTAGGGAAATTTACGAAAGAACCAAAAAATTGAGGGAAAATAAGCCCAAATATTCATTCTTAGATGGACCTCCCTACTGCAGCGGTAGAATACATCTTGGAACAGCTTGGAATAAAATTATCAAAGATACTTATCTTCGTTATAAAAGTATGTCTGGTTTTAACATACGCAGACAGGCCGGATGGGACACACATGGACTTCCAATCGAACATAAAGTTGAAGGACTACTAGGTTTGAAGAGTAAGAAGGAAATTGAGGAAAAAATAGGTATCGAAAACTTTGTAAATAAGTGTAAGGATTTTGCAATAGAAAACAAAGGACTAATGACCGAACAATTCAAACTTCTGGGTATTTGGATGGATTGGGATAATCCTTATGTTACACTTGATACCAAATATATGGAATCATGCTGGTGGACTCTTAAAAGAGCCAATGAAAAGGATTTACTAATAAATGATAAAAGAGTCATTACATGGTGCCCTAGATGTGAAACAGCCCTTGCAATGGCAGAAATTGATTACGAAAATAAGGATGACCCTTCTATTTATGTTAAATTCCCACTTAAGGATCAAGAAAGTAATGAATATACAAGTTACATTCTAGTGTGGACAACAACACCATGGACTCTTCCAGCAAACATGGCCGTATGTGTAAACCCTGATTTCGAATACGCTTATGTAAAAGTTGGAAATGATGTCTATATAATGGCAGAGGCATTGGTAGAATCAGTTTTAAATGAAAATATTGATGATCATGAAGATGGTACAGAATGTCATTGCCATGATAAGAATAAAACTTATGAAATATTAAAAATCGTTAAGGGATCAGATCTGGAGGGCGTAGAATATAAACATCCACTTTTAGATGAAATACCTGTTCAAAGAGAATTTAAACATGTTATACTACCAGGAGAACATGTTACATTAACAGAAGGTACTGGATGTGTACACACTGCCCCAGGACACGGACCAGATGATTTTGAAATTGGAAAAAAATATGGACTTAATATATTCTGTCCAGTGGATGAAGCAGGATTGTTTACAGAAGATGCAGGGAAATATTACGGTCAATTTGTTAAGGACGCTGATACCAATATCATAGAAGATATTAAAACCCATCATCTCTTGTTTAGAGAAAGTATAATCAATCACAGGTACGGGTTCTGTTGGAGATGTAAAACACCAATTATCTATCTTGCAACAAAACAATGGTTTTTAAAGATTACAGAAGTGAAAGAACAAATGCTTTCAGAACTCGAAAAAGTAGAATGGGTTCCATCATGGGCCGGTGAAAACCGTTTCAAAAACTGGGTAGAAAATGCCCGAGACTGGACTATTTCAAGACAAAGGTACTGGGGAATACCAATACCAATATGGGAATGCGTTGATTGTAAAGAAATTACTGTTGTAGGTTCAATAAAAGAGTTAAAAGAGCTTTCTGCAGAAGGTGAACTCAAGGGAGACTTTATCCATAGGCCACACGTGGATAAGATAATTATTCATTGTAAGTGCGGTGGAGAAATGAAAAGGATTCCTGATGTTTTGGATGTTTGGATAGATTCAGGGGTTGCAGGTTGGGCAGCTTTACACTATCCTGAAGAGAAAGATCTTTTTGAGGAATGGTATCCATACGACTTCATTACAGAAGGTCATGATCAAACAAGAGGATGGTTCTACTCTCAGCTAGGCTGTGGTGTCATAGCAAACGACAGTACCCCGTACAAAAAGGTACTTATGCACGGATTCACCCTTGATGAAGAGGGGAAAAAGATGAGCAAATCTCTTGGAAACGTTGTTGAGCCAGAAGAAGTAGTAGAACTTTATGGTGCAGATGTTCTCAGATTTTATCTTTTATGGGGTAATAAACCATGGGAAGACCTTAAATTTAATTGGGATGAATTGAAAAATGTAAACAAAATGTTTAACATATTGTGGAATGTCTACGTCTTTTCAACCACATATATGTCAATAGACAATTTTGATCCCACAGAACATGCCGAAGAAGATCTTAAACTACGCGTAGAGGATTTATGGATGACCTCACGGGCAAATTCTCTTGCAATGGAAGTAACAGAATCTTTAGATTCACTTCATTTCCACAAGGCAACCCGTGCAATAAACAACTTTATACTCGAAGATCTTAGTCGCTGGTACATAAGACTCATAAGAGGACGTACTTGGATAGAAAAAGACGATCCCGATAAGTTAGGTGCATATTATACATTATATAATGCCTTAAAAATCTTAATAAAAACAATGGCACCAATTGCACCACATATAACAGAAGATATGTATCAAAATTTGATAAGAAGTGTTGAAACAGATGCCCCAGAGAGCCTGCACATGCTTGATTGGAGTTTTGACAAAGAACTCATAGACAAAGAACTTGAATCTAATATGGAAATTTTACGAAAAATAATTGAAGCCTGTGCAAGAGCGCGTGATGCTGCTCGCTACAAGCTTAGATGGCCTGTACGAGAAATTGTAATTGTATCTGAAGATAAAAATGTGTTGAATGCAGCTCAATCTCTCAAAAATGTTTTAATGGAACAGGCAAATACCAAAACTGTGGTTTCTTCTAATAAATTCGAAAATTTAACTGTAAAAGCATTACCAAACATGAAAACCCTAGGTCCTAAGCTTAGACAGGACGTACCAAAGGTTGCATCCAAATTAGCTGAAGCAGATGGTGATGAGATCATTAGAAAATTAGATTCTGAAGGATGCTTTATTGTAGAATTTGATGATAAAACTATTGAACTTGATGTTGAAGATATTGTGTTTGAAACAGAATTACCTGAGAATATTGCGAGTTCTGACTTTGACGGAGGAAATGTTTTCATTGATACAGAATTAACTCCAGAAATACTTTCTGAAGCTATGTCACGTGAACTTATAAGAAGGATTCAAGATATGAGAAAAGATCTTGACCTTGATGTTGAAGCAAATGTAGAAGTGGTTTTAGAATGTAGCCAAGATTTTAAACATCTAATAGAAAACTTCACTGAATTTATATCGCATGAGGTAAGGGCCACAAACTTCTATTTTGGATCTAAAAAGGGAGACTATACTAAAGACTGGAAGATAGAAGACTACCAACTAAAAATTACCATCAATAAAGTATAAACAAAGAATGAAATGGATATTGAATAAAATATTAATATCCTAGAATCTTTCATTACTTATTCTAGGTTATGGAATACTATAACAAATATGTGAAACATATTACATAAAAAAACTGCATTTCCAAATGTGATAATATGACTTTAACAGACGCAGAAATTGAATATATTAAGAATGAAATAGGAAGAGAACCTAATTCGCTCGAATATGGAATGTTAGACATAATGTTCTCGGAACACTGCTCATATAAAAGTAGCAGACCTATACTGAGACTTTTCCCCACCGAGGGAGATAATGTCATTATGGGTCCTGGAGACGATGCAGGTATTGTTGGACTTACAGATGAGCTTGCTCTGGTTATAGGGATGGAAAGTCATAACCATCCATCTGCTATTGAACCATATGGAGGGGCAGGTACAGGCATAGGTGGGATAATAAGAGATATAATCTCAATGGGTGCCGTACCTGTCGCATTATTAGATTCTCTGCGTTTTGGTTATCTTGAAGACCAAAGATCTAGATATCTATTTGAATATGTAGTTAAAGGAATATCCGACTATGGAAATCGAGTTGGCATACCAACAGTTGGTGGAGAAGTAGAATTTGACAACAATTTCCAGTACAATCCACTTGTAAATGTTGTATGTGCAGGAATAGTTCGAAGAGATTCAATAATGAAGGGAATCGCGCCTAATGTAGGGGATGTTTTCGTTCTAATGGGTGGTAGAACCGGAAGAGATGGTATACATGGAGTCACATTTGCATCTGAAGAACTTACAACCACATCTGAATTGGAAAGCAGACCAGCAGTACAGATAGGAGATCCATTCACTAAAAAACAAGTAATGGAAGCAACATTTGAAGCTCTTGAAAGTGTTAAAATACAAGGTTTAAAGGATCTGGGTGGTGGGGGAATTACTTGTTGTATTTCAGAACTAGCAGCAAAATGTGGAAATGGTGCAAAAGTAGATATAACAAAAATTCCACTGCGTGAAAAAGGGATGACCCCGTATGAAATAATGTTATCAGAATCCCAGGAGAGGATGATTTTTGTTGTTCATCCTGAAGATGTAGATAAACTAATGGCAATTTTTAATAAATATGAACTCCCTGCAGCAGTTGTTGGTGAGGTGATTGAAAGTGATCAGTTCTTAACAACAATTGATGGGGATGTTATTGCAGATGTTCCTGCTGAACTACTTGCAGACCCTCCATTTATTAACAGGGAAATGAAAAAACCAGTAGAAAATCAGGAATATATTAATGTTGAAGACATTAATCCAAAGGAAGCGTTACTAAAATTGTTGTCTTCAGAAAATATTGCAAGTAAAGACTGGGTTTATAGACAGTACGATCATGAGGTTCAGATCGGAACAATTATAAAACCCGGAGATGATGCTGCTGTTATACGTGTAGATGAAAACACTGCATTTGCAATTACCTCCGATTGTAATAGTATACACACAAAACTCGATCCTTTCCATGGTGGAGCAGGTTCAGTTGCTGAAGCAATACGGAATGTTATATCCATGGGTGCAGATCCTATATGTATAGTTGATTGTCTGAACTTTGGGAACCCCGAGAAACCAGAGGTTTTATGGCAGTTTAATGAATGTGTTAAAGGAATGTCCGAAGTTGCCAAGCATTTCAATACTCCTGTGATCAGCGGTAATGTTAGCTTTTATAATGAAACAGAAGGAGTGACTGTTAACCCTTCACCTGTTATTGGTGTAGCAGGAAAAATGGATATAAAAGATATTAGAACTTCTGAATTTAAGAACGAAGGAGATATAATTGTTATGATTGGTACTACCCGTCCAGAAGTTGATGGTTCAGAATACCACAGATCAATTTATGATCTTGTTCAAGGAAAAGCACCAGAAGTTGTAATTGAAGAGGAATATTTGGCCGGAAGATCAATCCTTGAAATTATAAAAAACGATGTTTATAATAATATCACTGCTGTTCATGACTGTTCTTCTGGCGGTCTTGGAGTGGCTATCTCGGAAATGGCAATTTCAAGCGGATTAGGGGCAGTTATTGATTTATTAAAAGTGCCTGTTAAAGAAGATATCGATGTTTCAACGACTCTTTTCTCAGAATCACATGGCAGATATTTGATAACTGTCAAGAAGAATGCAATTGAAGATGTTCTATCCAAAATAAATGTTCCATCATCAATAATTGGAGAAGTCAGAGGAAATAATCTTACTGTAACTGATTCATTTAGTATACCTGTTGAAGAACTTAAAAAATCTTATAATGGAATTATAGAAAAATTCATGGCTTGATGTTATGGATAGGGAAGTATTGAGGCAGCTAATTCATGCATCAGGAATTTTCATACTAGTTTTAGGTTTATTTTTAAACCCTACAGTACTGATACTTCTGTGCGTGATTCTAATTATCTGCGCTGAAATGATATTCATACTGGACAAATATCGCCATATTCCATTTTTTTCAACAATATTGGGCAGATGTAAAAGAAGAGATGATGAAAGGGGTTTTTTATACTTTTTTATAGGTATCATACTTACCCTTTATTTCTTCGGTTTTAATATGGCAATTGCTAGTTCGGGGATATTAATGCTTTTAATTGGAGATTCTGCATCAACCCTTATTGGTAGGAAATATGGGAAGCATAAACTGCCTTTTAATAATTCAAAAACTGTCGAAGGAAGCCTTGCATTTTTTATTGTGGGATTATTAAGTACATTAACTTTGCTTCCAATAGTTCCCTCAATGGTTGGAGCACTGGTTGGAACTTTAACAGAAGCTTACAGCCCAATTGATGATAATATTCCCATCCCTCTTATTTCAGCTTTAGCTATTACTGTGGTGATATATTGGATATGAAAATTAATTTGAACTATTTGAATGTAATTGGAATCATAATGATACTTTTCAGTATCCTCATTTTCACAACTAGATTTTTAGATCATTTTATATTAAATATTACATACCCCTTCCTTGAAGGGTCATCAGAAGGCAAATCTGTTCTTCTATTTGGTATTATGGGCAGTATTTTACTTTTATATCCGTTGTTCAATTTTAATGGAAGGATAATGCAGAAAATTTCCAGTTTACATCCTATTTTCAAGGGCGATGGAAACAAATATCTTAAATTAGTTATTGTTGTTGTTCTTTTAACCTATATAATTGGGATCATGATTGAAATAATCATCAGACTCAAACTTGGCGTTTCCATCTTCACAACATTCGTTGCAATGGACCCCAGCCCTGCAAGCACCAGCATTACACATAGCCATGTATTTAAATCAGTTTTAGGAGATTTAATCAGTTTATCAGGAATACATGTGCCTGGCGATATACACACTGGAAGCTCATTAATACACTACACATCCCCCCTTTCATTCATTGTGTTGATAACTTTTCCACTCACATACTTACTAGGTTTAATATCATTGAATCAAAGAAAAAACCGTTACAAAGTTATTCTTGCATTTGCAATTACCACAACACTCATTGGAATGCTTGATGGTGGGCTCTTTTCAACACCTGCTCTAATTGGGCTTTCAGGTCTTTTTGGAGTTTTAGCCATTAAACAACCTTTTTCACTCAAGAATCTTATAAAACCTAGTTTTTTAATAATACTTCTGATTATATTGAGGATAACAATAGGGATTATAGGAACTAATGTTGAATATCATGAAGTAACCTTTATTGATGAAAAAAGTCCAGTAGATCTAAATGGATATAATGTATTAAACATAAAATATGTAGGAAATGAAACCATTGTAAAGATATCCACAGATCGATCTGATAAAACAATTTTGGCAGACATGGTGAATAGATCTAAAGGAAATGTCTCAGGAATCACTCTATCATGGAATATATTCTCATGGATAATTAAAAATTAATTAAAAAAACTGAATATTTATTATAAATATTTTTTTGATTAAAGTCTAATTGCTCTTTCTCGCCTGAAATATCTCACAGTACCTGCAAATATTAAAAGCGATATTAACATGGTGGGCAGTGCAGATAGAATAATATTGGGATTTATATTGGGTGTGGATGCTAATTTCACCATTATAACTGTTGGTATGTAGTTTAAGATAGGTGCAAAGTAAGATGCCTTTATAAAAAGAGGCATAAATAATATGAATGTTGCAAACACCAATACTATGGTTATAGCAGAATTTGCTTCCTTTGTACTATCAACAAACATAGAAATTAGAATTCCAATACCAATGAACCCCAAACCAATGAAAAATAGCAATATAAAAATTAAAATTGGATTGTAAATTGGAACCTTGAGTAAATCAAGAAGAACAATCCAGACAACGCTTTGAATGAGAGAGAATAACAATATTGGCAATGTTTTTCCAAGCATTACAACCGAACTTGAAATGGGCGTCATAAGAAGAACTTCGAATGTTTTTCTTTCTCTTTCACCAACTATGCTATCTGTTACAATATTACTTGCAAGGAAAAATGGCAACAGTAAAATAAATGGAATAATGAATCCATACATTATTTCTACGAAATAAGAACTGTTAAGAGCTAAACTTGCTTTATTATTCTCATTAATATTTACTATTTGAAGATTAACTGGGTTCAAAATTTGCTGTATCTGTGTGGTGTTCAAACCAGATGATGAAAGTTTTTTTTGAAGCTGATACTCATTTACTGCAGTGTTTATTTTAGTTGAAACAATAGGATAGAACACATTCGAAGTATCTGCCTTTACAGTTACATTTTGTCCATTTGGATTCAGATCCACAATCGCCACAAGAGGATGCCCAAGGAAACTTTGGGCGTCACTGATATTGTTGTAATAAATGAGTTCAAGTTTTTGATTAACAAGATCTGTTTCGAGTACCGTACCCCTTATACTATCGGGAACTCCTACCTTAAGAACAGATGTAATACCATATTGATCAATTAGAGTAGGATCAGATGCAATAGAACTAGCAACAGCAAGACCGAATGCACCTAACAGTATAAATACCTGAACAAAAACCACCAACAGATATATTTTATTTTTCAATATATCGTTACCTTCTTTGCTCGCTAGTGTAGTTAATTTCATTTATATTCGTCCGGAAATCTTATGATCAAATTGGATCTTTAGAATTATTTGATTATACATCATTTCATAAAATATTTTATTTATATAACTTTTTAAATGTGATTAAATCGAATAACAACCTTAAAATTCCTGGTCTTGGTCCAAATACAATGTCATCCCTCTCAAAAAGTTTAATTGCTATCCAGTAAGAAATTATACTCACAATTGCTATTGATATTAATGTCAAAGCATAATCTCCCAATGCTATTGATTCCCCTGAAAATAGCCGCATAACTATGGTCATTGGTGAAATGTTTGATATATAAGAACCTCTTGTAATGTACAACAAAACAGGAACAATTAGGAATCCTACTATTCCTATGTACACTATGCTTAAACCTATTCCTGCCTCCTTATAGTTCTTGGAGTATGCAGCTACTGCAGAAGTAATCCCTATTATGGGTATTGAGCTTAAAAATATGAATATAAATACTAATAAAGGGTTGCTTATATTAAATCCTGCTATTAGAAGAATTATCAACCACATTGCAATTTGTAATGATATTGTTAAAACCACTGCTATACTTTTCCCAATTATTATATTTGCATGGGAAATAGGCATTGCAATGAGTATCTCTGCTGTTTTTCTTTCTTTTTCTCCAACAATACTATCTATAACCATATTTCCAAATAGAAGTAGAGGTAAAAAAAGTAAAATCACTAACATAACCTTTTTAATTATTTGAAGTGGTAATGACTCCCCTGTTGTCTGCTGATTAATATTGGGTAATGTTGTATTCTGGGGTGCAGCAGAAGAGGTAAGTGAAGATGAATATGAATCAGCAATCAACTTCGCAGTTGAATTCACCTCATCCATTACAACACTTTGTTTTGGATCACTAACATCCAAATATACTATCATATTAACTGCTTGTCCATTTTGAATATCTTGGGCTGCATTTCCAGGTACATATAGAAATCCTGTAGTTTTTCCAATTGCAACATTATTTAAAGAAGTATTATAATTTGAGGGGATAATATTAATGATATCTGGGTTTAAATTCTTGGAAATTATACCACTTTGATCCTGGATATTCATAGAAGCGAATCCATTGAGCGAAGGAGTAATTGCTATCCCTTTTTCCGATTCAATGTTTGTAACAAAGGAATTGAAAATAACTATCATTAAAAGTAGAACAGAAAGCTGTAAGAAAAAGATCATCATGAACTTCTTGCTTTTGAGGGTGCTCTTAAACTCCCATTTGGTTATGGTTGTAAACTTCATTATAACACTTGTATCTCTTAATTCATCTCTTACTCTAACCTTTTACAGCTTGAATAAACACATCTTCAAGAGTTGGCTCTTTAGTATTGATTGATAAAACTTCATTGCCAAAAACATCTAATATATCATGAATTTCATTCCTTTGTTTGAGTGATATTAAATATTCGCCCCCAACAAGATTAACAGCCCCTACAGAAGGGAATTGAATTAGTTTATTCTTGATCAAATTAATATCTCCTGCATTTTTAACCCTTATTTTGAGGATAACTTCACCATGAACTTTGGATTTAAGATATTGCGGAGTTCCAACATCTCTAATCTTACCTTCATTTAATATTGCAACTCGATCACACAATAGATCAGCTTCCTCCATATAATGTGTGCAAAGTATCATGGTTTTTTGGCCTTTGAGATTTTTAATAAAGTTTCTTATGGAATTTGCTGTTTCAGGGTCCAAACCCATTGTTGGCTCATCAAAAATAATTATATCTGGATCATGAACAAGTGCCCTTGCAACACTAATTCTTTGCCTCAATCCCTTTGAAAATGTATTTATCCTGTCTTCACTACGTTTTGTCATTCCAACAAGTTCCAGAAGCTCCTGTATCTTCCCATCAATATCATCCTTTGGCACCCCATAGAGTTCTGCAAAGTATTTCAGAAGATCTTTAGCTTTAAAACGCTCATAAAGATTTGGTTCCTCGGGGAGATAACCAATCATCGATTTGATCTTTATTGGATCATCATGGATACTGTAACCATCAATAATGATATCGCCAGAATCTGGTTTGAGAATGCAGCAAGCCATTCTAATAGCAGTAGTTTTACCTGCCCCGTTTGGACCGATAATACCCAGAAGTTCTCCATGCTTTACATTAAGATTAAGATCGTTAAGCGCTTTTATCCTACCAAATGACTTATTCAGTGCCTCTATTTTTATCATTTCATTTGAGTTCATATCGAACCCCACAATTTTTATTGACTTTACTATTAATTTGAGCAAATTTATAATTTATTTATCAAGTTTATAAGTTGTAAATTTATTGATCGATGGTAAATTATATTCTATGATCTTATAACTCAAAGTTCATACTTTAAATGGAAAAATCGAACCCCCACTAGTAAGAACTCCTATACCAATTATAATAAGAACGAATGGTAGGATTATATTGCCATATTCCTGTAATTTATATCCTATGATTTTGTTTATAACCATGATATAACTTATAATACACCAAATTCCAACCATTACCAAAAAAGTTGTTGAAGTGAGGAATATCTGTGAAATACTCAAACTCGCAAAAAGAGGAGCATAAACCCCAATATTGTCCCCGCCATTAGAAAACGTAACAGTTGCTACTTTAAGAATATTCATAATCGATAATGAAGAATTATCATGGACAATATCTTTTTTATTAGTATAATTTATTTTATTCGAAAGGTTATGAGAACTATTTTTTTTAAACTTACAAAGATGATTCAATCCGATAGCAATGGGAAAAATTCCTAATAGTGCAATGTAAGAAGGAGGTATAATAAATTTAAAAAAATAAGCCAACATACTGATTAGGATTAATATAGATATTCCAATATACTGGCCCACTACAATCGAACCTTTATTAAATTCATTGCGTGTAAAGAAGTATATTAAAATAAACATATCATCCAAATTTGTTGCAATAAATGCTGTAACTGCCACTGAGCAGGTTAAAATAATTTCCATTGTATAACTGCACGTGTTGTAATGTTTAGTTTCCTTAAATTTTTTTCATAAGTGGTTTATACTCTTTACATATAGACAAACATATATTATATTTAAACCACAATGATATACTCCTTTCATATTCAAGTATGGTATACTTATATTAATGTTAAATTTGTGAAGTAGATTAAATATTGAAAGATGATTCATGTAAATTGATATGAATTTCAAGTGGGAATATGAAATTCGATAAAGTAATTGAACAATCTATTAATACAATAAAAATAGAACTTAATAAAATTATGTCTAAGAAAAAAATGTTTCTATCCAATTTAATGCCTGTCAAAAAGGCCCAAGATATGATAAGTTCCTCGCTAAAAAATGTAGGAACAGAAGAAATATCCCTTGAAGATGCTCATAAGAGAGTTCTATCAGAAGAAATTGTATCATTACTAAACTCACCCCCATTTGAAAGGTCAGCCATGGATGGTTACGCAATTCGTGCAGAAGATACATTTGGATTTTCAGAAAATAATCCTGCGAAACTTAAAATAGTGGATACAATAGGTGCGGGTCAAGTTTCAGATACTATAATCAAAAATGGAGAAGCTATTAAAATAGCAACTGGCGCCCCAATACCTAAAGGATCTAATGCAGTTGTTATGGAAGAATACACTGTTGCAGACAAAGATAGTTTAGGGGTTGAAATGAGCATTACTCCTGGAGAAAATGTTTCTCCCATGGGGGAAGATATAGAAACTGGAGACATTGTATTAAAAAAAGGAAAAATACTAAAACCACAAGATCTGGCAATAATTGCCTCTGCAGGTTACAGTAAAATAGAGGTTTTCAAAAAACCAAAAATTGGAGTAATCACAACCGGCAATGAACTTGTAATGCCACGACCAGATATAAGTGGAGCAGAAATCATTAATTCAAACCACTACACATTTATAGCCTTTGTTGAATCTGCGCTGGCCGTACCTACACTTGTACACTGTCTTGACAGTGCCAAAAAGGTTGAAGATGAATTTGAAAGACTTCTTGAAACTCACGATGGGCTGATATCCACAGGAGGAACTGCAATAAGCAAAGGCGATGTGGTTGTAGATGTAACTGAAAAAATTGGAGAAGTTTTAGTCCATGGTGTTGCTTTGAGACCAGGCAAACCATTTGGTTTTGGAATTGCACATGAAAAACCCATTTTCATGCTATCAGGCTATCCTGTAGCTGCAATGGTACAAGCTGATGTTTTCGTGAGAAATAATCTTTATAAAATGCAAGGGATTGATTTGGCACCACAATGTGTCTCAAAAATTGCTTCTAGAAAGATCCCCTCAAGTCTCGGAAGAACAGATTATATAAGAGCAAAAACAGATGGAAGTAATGTTAGACCCCTCAAAATAAAAGGATCAGGTATCATCAGATCCATGGTAGAATCGGATTCATATATTGTTATAGAAGAAAACCTAGAGGGCATAGGTGAAGGAGAGGAATGTAATGTTCTTACTTACGATTCACTTACAATTTAAATTATAAATTAATTTAATTGATTAAAATTGCATATTTATAAATTAATTATGAAAAAACATGACGGCATATATTTAAAGGTGATTTTTTGGAATTGAACGTTTTATGGTATTACGCTATTGGATTTATTGTTATATGGGTTTTAGCTATCCTATTTAGAGATAAATTGAAAATAGATATTGAAGGGCCTGTTCTAATGAGAAGAACCCAAAGATTAAGGGATTTCATAGATTCCATTGCAAAGATAAACCCTCGATTTTGGAGATGGGGCATGAACATTGGATTGCCTGTGGCCTTTTTCTTCATGGCATTTATATTGTACCTCCTAATTGAAACACTTCCAACTACATTTTCAAATCCACAAGTTGGATTAATTCTTCCAGGAGTTGATATTCCTGGTTCTCCACTATTTATACCTCTCGGCTACGGTATCATTGCTCTTATGACCGTATTGGTTATCCATGAATTTGGTCATGGTATTATTGCTAGGGTTGAGGGAGTTAAAATAAAATCAATAGGCGTTCTATTGTTAGCTGTGCTCCCTGGAGCATTTGTAGAGCCTGATGAAGAAGATGTTAAAAAATCAAAAAGAATTTCAAAACTAAGAATTTATGCTGCTGGATCTATCTTCAACCTGATACTTGCATTCATATCCCTACTGATTGTCTTGTTTATTAGTGTGATGATCATCGGTACCGTATTCGTAGGCCTTCCAGGATTTACTATCCCTGGTACAAATATAACAACTCAACCAGTTGGTTTTAATGTAACCGGTCCAATATTTCCAACATTCCATGAAGATGGGGTTCAAATAGCAAGCGTGGTTCCAAATAGCCCTGCAGCAGGAGTATTAACTACAGGGATGATTATTGAAAGTATAAATGGGGTAAACATTACCAATTTTAACAGCTCAGTAACAGTTCTTAACAACACCAAAATAGGCGAAAATGTAAACATTCAAACAACTACTGGAAATTATACTGTAAAAGCTGGAGTACATCCCAATAACTCAACAAGAGGTTACATAGGAATAAGAAGCGGAGAACATCTAGTTGTGAATAGCGATGTTGGAAAAGCAGTGGGCTATCAAATACCATGGTTTATATACTCTTTAGCTAACTTATTCTGGTGGATATTCCTTCTTAACTTTGCAGTTGGAACATTCAATCTACTTCCAATGAAACCATTAGACGGAGGATTATTATTAGAGGAGCTTTTAGGCTATAAATTATCAGAAAGTAAAGTGAATAAAATAATGACTCCCTTATCTTACGTATTGATTTTGATAATAGCTGTTATCATTATCTATGGCCTAGGAAGAGGAATATCACTCCTCATTTAAATTCTTTTTTTTATTTTTATGATCAAAAACTAAAAATTAGGACATATAACATAATATTTACGCATCATCATTTCGAAAACATTCTTAGAATGGAATTAAACCATCCAATTCATTTTTTAAATATTGTAATATTATTTATATTTATTTTTCAAAAAAACAAATTGATATTAATTGAATTTAGAAACTCAAAACCTGATCAATATTTTCCATAATATCCCGAACCAACTCATCATAGGTAATAAATTGTTCAACATTGTTTACAAGAACTTCAACAGTTAAACCCCTTGCTTTAAGATCATCCCTACAAACATACACATTTATAGCATTATTGGGATCATTTAACATCCCAGTTATTATTTCAGACACATAATGGCCCGATCTAAAACAATAAACACCATTTCCAATTAGATAAATAGATACTTCCGTATTTCCAAGATATATCTTTAGAAATTTAAGAAATGTATTAAAACCTTCTTCAGAGGGAGTTTTTGTGAGTATAAATCCAACGTGCATATAACCACTTATGAAATTTTTATATTATTCATTCCAACCCATAGATTGCATTATTTGAATCCCAAGAAGTTCTTTTAGACATGAAACATCTTTAATATGCTCCCTATCCCTAAGTGGTTTGCATTTATCCAGTTTTATGTCTCCTGAAAGCAGTTTAATTGCAAATGCCATGCACGTAACCTCACCACATTTTTCACAGTTAGTTTTTGGTAAGCAATTATAAAGTGCAAGTGGTCCTATCTTTGAGAGTTTTTCCTTAATTTCAGAGTAATCTAAACCATTATCATTATTTAATTCGATAAATACCTCATTAATTACTTTCATAATTTCTGTAACTGCTTCAATTGCGTCTTCTTTGTCAATAGTATTATTCATGCTGATCTTACCGGAGGGGTATAATGTTACTAGTCTGTTTTGAATATTCAGAGTAATGATTCCCTTATTTTCAATAAAATTAACCTTACCTGGAGGATATCTAGTTATTAATAACGGAATTACATCCCTTATTTCTGAATCAAGCTGCATTAAAACTCTGATCATATTTTCTGCAACTATACATGGCTTTATTTGTTGTATTGTGACCCTTTTTACAAGTGCACCATCAACAAATATTTCATATTCGAGTTCGTCTATCTCCATTGATAACCCTCATTTTTAAGACAAATAATGTTAAATACACATTAAATCCGGATAAAGGCAGTATTTTTAGTTCTAGACTTTACAATATCATATAATTCATTATCATTTATTATTTGGGAAGCTTCAACCAAATCATCTTCAACAATACCCCGATCAAGCATAGATTCTAGATGTACGTATATATTACCCTCTGGAAAAACTAAGTAGGACAATTCTCCAACATTAGGATAATTTACGCTTCCACAGGGTTCTTGATCCTTAATAGCTGCATAAACACCATCCCCTGTAAGTAATACATCAGCATCCATTCCCTTGTTAAGACAGGCTATTGCTACATAAAAAGCGCTAAAAGTATCTTCATAACCGTATGGTGCTTTATCAACTATTATTAAAACAGTATCCATGTCACCCACTCAGTGTTATTACTTTGTCACTCTTCCTAACCCATCCAGGAATGTCGTAGACACTTGTTATGGAAACACCTTTTAGATAAGATGCATTATCACAGGCGTGTCCCCTTGCTGTTGCACACCTTACACACGCCCTAACATCTGCTCCTTTTTTTATAAGATGTCTCAATCTCTCACCCACATTTGGAAATGAATGTGGATTTTGGTTTTTCTTAGGAATGTGTGTAGCATCCATGTATAAAAATAGATTTACATTGTATCCTATGTTAAGAGCACTTTCAGCAATATTGTGGGCCATTTCAACATACTGAGATCGGTATGGCCCCTCTGTAAGTATGATTGTCAAGGTCTTTTTTTCTTCTTGTATAATTTCAACCATTGTATAATTTTTTAGTTTTCATACAATAAATAATAGTGCACGAATAATAATGAAAGATATTAAATTGAGAATATCAAAGAATAAACTGAACATCTCAATATAAATTAATAATCAATTTTTTAATTTATCCCTTTCAATTGCATCTTCAAATGCGTCCCTATGAAAATTTGCTGCTAATTCCTTTTTACACTCATCAACAAACAACCTCATCTTAGAAGCCCTGCAAGGGTAATGTTGGACTTTAAGACCTGCTTTTATGGGAAGGTTATTAACATCCTCCCCAACCATCTCGTCAGCTACGAAAAATGTTGAACCGCACGGAGATGATCTTAAAACGTGAACTTTTGATACTTTATTACCTACGGTTTCTATTTCTACAATGGGTTTTCCAAACTTGGACACAAATTCATTAAAAACTTCGTCTCCACTTTCTTCAAGGTCACATATATTCTCCGGACAAATAACATTGTCATATTCTTCAATCTGATTTTTAAAGCCTTCACCTTTCCATGCACCTACGATGATCCATTCAACATGATCATGAAGTTGTTCAACTAGTTCCAATAAAAGATCAGGGTGCAAAATATAACTGATAATTATATCTGTACTTTTAAGACTTTCAAGAGCTTCTTCAGCTATTTCAACATCTTCCATGAACATTGATTCTGGTTGTTCTAATTCGATAAAATCGCTCTCAAATTCCTTAGAGATAGTATCAAACGCTCTATCACCATAAGGACCATCTGTAACAACAGCAATCTTTAACATGATTAATCTCCACAAACACGTATTAAATATCTAAAATTTCAGTTTAATTATTATTCACTTTATTATATAATTTTAAGATAAATAAGAATAATTCCTATGAGGAAAAATTATATTCTTTAATATCTTAGAAATACAAAAGAATTCACAAAAAATTGATTTTATAAATAAGATATTTTTGATTAATACATATATCCTTCTTTAACTATAGCTTTAGTATAATTATATGTTGAAATGCTGTTTTTTGATTTTATAATATCCCAAACTTATCGGGTTATCTGCTCAGTGTTCTTTACACTTAACCAATTTCATCTTTTTCTTTCATTACTAAATACATTTATAGAATCCCGTTAGCCTATTCACAGATTAATAATATGCATTTATAGCTATTTTTGACTGCACTTACTTGTATATTGATTATTTTTCCTACAAGTCTTTCATCTAAAGTTATGTTCAGTATTTAAATGTCCAATTAAAAATTTCTAATCTGGAAATATTTATCATATCGGCAGAAAAAATAGATAAATTCCTTCCATATCAGTCAACATTTTAATATAGAAACTTCAAAAAAATCAATTATATTATTAAATTTTTGGGGAATCAATCCCTAAGGTGTAAAAAACATGAAAGTAGTAATAATAGGCAGTGGTGCAGGTGGGCTCACTGCAGCATCAAACATTAGGAAATATTCAGAGAAGGCAGAAGTAACAGTAATAACCCTAGAAAGTAGAGTAGCTTATTCTCCATGCGCTATCCCTTATGTTATTGGTGGGGAAATAGCATCATTCGATGAGATAGTAATGCATACCCCAGAATATTATAATGAACATGGCATTAATATCATAACAGAATCCGAGGCTATTGAAGTCGTTTCTTCAGGAAATATTGTGAAATACAAACCAAAAAATTCCAGAGACAATGAAGTTATTTTAAACTATGACTATTTAGTCATTGCAACTGGTGGATCACCATTCATTCCTCCAGTGAAAGGAACTGATCTACAGGGAGTTTTCAAGGTCAAAACTATTGAAGACGGAGTAAAAATTAAAGAATGGGCTGAAAAAAGTAAGAATGCAGTTGTTGTAGGTGCAGGAGCCATAGGTTTAGAAGTGGGATACGGCCTTAAAGAACTTGGAATTGATGTAAGTGTTACTGAAATGCTGCCCCAGATACTCCCAAGATCTCTTGACCCTGATATGGCCATTAAAGTACAGAAATACCTTGAAAGTCAGGGCATTAATATAATTTTAAATCAGACCTTAGATAAAATTTTGGGCAATGAACTTGCAGAAAAAGTTGTTATTGGTAATAATATCATTGATGTAGATATAGTAATATTATCAACAGGCATAAGACCATCTGTAGAACTTGCTAAATCAGCAGGATGTGCTGTTGGTAAAATGGGTGTCAAAGTAAACGAAAAAATGCAAACATCAATACCGAACATATACTCTGTAGGTGATTGTGTAGAAGTTTATGATGGAATAACCAGACAGAAAACTCAATCCCCCTTTGGAACAACTGCAGTGCGTCAGGGGAAAGTTGCTGCGAAAAATATAACCGGAAGAGAAGCAATTTTCAGACCTGTTTTAAACTCAGTAGTATCAAAGATAGGTGAGCTTGAAATAGGGGCCGTTGGATTAACAGAGATTTCTGCCAATTTAAACGGTTTAGATATTATTGTTGGAAGGAGTAAAGCCTTAACAAAGGCCAGATACTATCCCGGCTGTAAACCAATAGACACTAAAATTATTTGCAGTAAAGAAGGTAAAATTTTAGGATGTCAGATCATTGCAAAGGAAACAGTGGCAGAAAGGGTCGACACAATGGCATTGGCAATAGCTAAAGAAGTGAAATGTGAAGAGTTAACAGAGATGGAATTTTCATATGCACCTCCAGTTTCAATGGTAGTAGATCCCATAGTACTAGCAGCAGAAGATGCTTTAAATAAAATAAAAAAAGATCTTTAATTATTTATCATTAGTTTAGATAGTAAATAGAAGGGTATTAAAAATACCTTTCTAAAATACCTTTCAACATTCTAGCATGCCTTGCTTCGTCCCTGGAACTCTCATCAAAGAAATCATGGGCAGGATCTATTTCTTCCAGCTTAGCTTTTTTTGCAGAAGCTTTCTTTTCATTATTTGCCAACCTAAAATAATATTAAGCATAGATATTTCTTTCGATTACATATAGGCTATTTTTTATCCCTAAATTTAACAATGGTAGTGGATAAATATTTTTTATCCTTTGAAAATCCTTCAAAAACATTTTCATCTTGCATACTGCAATTTTGAACCGAAATGATAGATTTATCTCTATTATCTTGATTAACAATTTCTTCAAGAATTTCAGAATGCCTTGAAGTTTTCATAATTACAAATGTATCCCCATATTCCATTATCCTCTTCAACCTGTCATCAACCTTGGGAACTATAACTACTATTTCATCCTTTTCAGCCAAAGAAATTCCTGCGGCAGCAGCACATCCTGTAAATGAAGTTATGCCTGGTATTATTTCAATCTCATAACCCGATTCAGCTATTCTCTTAGCAACATAGGAAAAAGTACTGTAAATTGTTGGATCCCCAAGTGTAATGAATGCGACATCTTTACCATCAGATAGATTAGTTATAATGATCTCTGCAGCCAGATCCCAATATGAATTCAGGGCAGATTTATCTTCTATCATCGGGAAAAGTGGATCTAAAATATCATATTTTTCATTCCTCTCATCTAAAATAGGTTGTACTATTGAAAGTGCAAGACTAGGCTTTAACTCAGCAGATCTTGGGGAACATATAACTTCGACATTTTTAAGGATTTTAGTTGCTTTAATAGTTAAAAGATCGGTATCTCCTGGCCCTACTCCCACTCCAAATAATTTTCCTTTTTTCATATTTAGATAACACCCTATAAAATTTATTATTACAATCTTATAACTTAATACTTTTAAAATTTTATTATTTTTTGGATTAAATTTAATCTAATAAACTCTATCCATTTAAATCTATTTGAACTTTAGATAAGACCTTTTTTAAAGGTTTCTTTTTAGAAATTTTTTCTAATTTTATATAAGGTTTCATTTTTATACCACCGCTAATAAATATAAGTCTCTATGGAAAGCGGTTTCTTCTGTGAAAAGTGTGGAATGATAAAGGCACGATGTATCTGTGGTAAAAGCAGTACCAAAAGACGAATTTATACTAAAATATCCAAACCCAATATATCAGAGATTAAAAAGTCATATCCAAATGTGGATGAAGAGATAGTTGAAAATTTCCCGTTTTCAGAACCAAGAAATGGTCAGTTTGAAATAATCACCAGGATTAAAGATGCAATTGATAATGGTTATCGTTACATCATACTTGAAGCGGGTACTGGGACTGGAAAATCTGCAATTGCAACTACTTTAGCTAATATCTATCAGCCGGCTTATATTTTAACAATGACTAAACAATTACAATCACAATATGCCATTGAATTTGGTTACCCTATGGTTAAGGGCCGAGGGAATTTTACTTGTAGGGATTCCAACTTCGATGATAGATGCGATTCTGGTACATGCCAAACTGTTCCAAGCACCCAAAATTTTGTGTGTGACTTTGGAATCACAAAATCCCCATTTGAAGAGGGAAATTTTGCATTCAATGAGGCACATGGAACTCCAATATATTTCAGATCAAATGAAAGATGTAACTACTGGAATCAGAAATCAAGAGCAGTTGAAAGTGATATCACGCTTATGAACTATGATTATGCGCTTTTAGAACTTGCATATGTACAACATTTCGGTAAAAGGAGTTTAATGATTCTTGATGAAGCTCATAACATTGAAGATAAACTCATGCGTAGAATGGAATTGAGTTTATCCAATAAAATGCTTGAAAAGGATGTTAAAAAGAGCATACCGAGAAGTATGTTGAAATTTCAGGACCCCAAAGAATGGATAATTTTCATACAATCACTTTATCAGGATTACAAGGATATCAGCCTCACAAAAATGCCAAAAAATAAGGCAGACAGAATCAACAGAACCAAATTAAGGTTGAGCGAACTCATGACCAATTTGGAAGAAAATCCCAAGAACTGGGTTGTTGATGGGTCAGATGGGGGAATAACTTTCAAGCCACTTAAAATAGATGTATACGCCAATGATAGATTATTTAGACATGCTGATGTGTGTCTATTTATGAGTGCAACCATACTAGATCAGGAATTATTTTGCAAATGGCTTGGAATTAGGCCTGAAGAAGTATATTTCTTGAGTATTAAAAGTAATTTCCCTGCTTCAGAACGTCCAGTTCATCTAAAAACGGTTGGTCCTATGTCTCAACGTGCTATTAAACGTACAGCACCAAAAACCATCCCAATTCTTGAAAAGATTATTGAACATCATAAGTACGAAAAGGGACTCATACACACACATAATTACAAGTGTCAACAGTACATTATGAAACAAATTAAAGACAAGAGACTTATTGATCATAAAAGTACAGACAGAGAATATAAATTAAGACTTTTTGAAAAAAGTAAAGACCCTTTGGTTCTGGTTAGTCCTTCAATGAGTGAAGGTGTTGATTTGCCTTATGAAAAATGTCAATTCCAAGTAATATATAAAATTCCATTCCCATATTTAGGTGATCAACAGATAAAAAATAGAAAGGCCCAAGATCCCAAATGGTATGCCTATAAAACTGTTATGACGTTGTTACAGGCATACGGGAGGGGAATGCGTGCTGAAGATGATTATTGTGAAACCTACATCCTTGATGGGAATATTAAAATGCTCTTCAATAACAGATTATACAAATCACTTGTTCCTGAATTCTTCAAAGAAGCTATTGTACGTGATTAGTACCATTTAATTATAGAAACATAATTTAAGAAAATAAATTTTCGATGAATTAACAGAATTTCTAAAGAGATTTAATTTGTTTAAACCTGATCATCTTTTTTATTCCATTTTGATCTCCAATTTTCCATCTCATCCTTAGTTAACCAATGACTACCATCACAAAAGGGTTTATTTTCCGATTTACCACATTGACATAGTGTTACTCTATTACGTACTTCGTAAATTGTTCCATCAAAAGATTCTATAGGAATACCTCCCCGTACCCATATAGGACCTTCACACTTCTTTTGAGGATCATGAATAATTGCTATGGAAGGTTCAAATTCTGGTTCAAGTGCTTTTCCAGTTTCTTTATCCCAAACAACCAATCTTCCTGATGGACAATTTTGACCCTGTTCAATGGCTATCTTCTTTGCTTCAGGATCATCTGAATTTGCAATTAATTCTCGTATACCGCCTGCCCTTTGACAAAAACGTGAATGATCACACAAAGGCCATACATCTGTTAAGGTTAGAACTGGCCCCTCTGTTCCCACTGCTTCAGCCATGTATGGTTTCTTACTTGCGGTTTCTGTTCCATCAAACCCTGTCTTTAAATGCGTCCCATCACAAAAAGGTTTATTTTTTGATTTTCCACAACGACAAAGCGAATATGTATTTTTTAAAGGATATGTAATTTCTAATGTCCATTGATATGAATTACCCTCATCATCTGTACCAATTCCTTGTTTAATTAATGGAACTCCTCCCGAAACAATGTAAGGTCCATCTTTTAATATTCTAATTTTTTGTTTATTTTTTTCAGCAGCCATTTTATAACCTTTTAAATTAAAAATATCTTTATATAATTGATTAAAGAATAAATTCATAGGCACCCATACCTAAATCTCCCCAATACCAGCTATGATGAATAATATCTCCTATTGAACCATCTTCCGCTGCGCCCATTGATGTGATAAGTGGCATAAAATGGTCAGGATAGGGATGGGCTTTTTCAGGAGTTGGTGCAAACTTAGAATAATTTTTAACTACATCATAATTACCATTTTTCAATTCTTTTGTGAGCCATGAATCAAAATCTAGAGCCCATTGGTCTGTTTTTGCACCAGGTCTTAGAGGAGCATATCCTAATGGGTGAACAGCACCACCACTGTCCAATATTAAAACTCCTTCCTGGCGTAATGAGCCTATGGCATGACCCAGGGCATAGTGTTTTTCAGGATCCATATTATTTTGTATAGAAAGTTGAAAAACTGGAATATTAGCTTTGGGAAACATAAGTTTCAAAGGAATCCATGCACCGTGATCAAGTCCCCTTTTATTATCAAGTTCACAAGGTATTCCAGAATTTTGTATCAATTCTGATGTTAATTGAGCCAGTTCTAAATCACCATTAGCAGGATATTCAATCCTGTAAAGTTCTGGAGGAAATCCATAAAAGTCATGGATGGTATCTAATTTCTCCACCATATTAATAGTGGGTGCTTGAGTCATCCAATGTGCAGATATACAGATTACTGCTCTTACAGAACTGTATTTTTTTCCAAGTTCGTTTAAAAATTCCCTAGCAGGGACATCTTCAAGCAACAATGAGGGTGCTCCATGAGAAATGAAAACTGTTGGTAAAGATTTTTTACTCAATACTTACCACCTAATTACAAAATTCAAATCTTCAAATCCTCTATTTTAATAGAGAGTTTCAGTAAAAATTTCTGCAAATTATCAATAATAATCCAGTTCATTAACAATTGTTATTATAATTGTATACCCAGAATTTATATTTTTTGATGAATATGGATATAATATATAAAATTAGTATAAAAAAATAAGATATAATAGCGGACCTGGGGGGATTTGAACCCCCGACCTTGGGATCCGAAGTCCCACGTCATGTTCCTGGCTAGACTACAGGCCCAAAATGAATTATTGATTTAATGAAAATTCTTTGATGTTCAATTTAATTATGTCTATTCATAGTTATAACATTGTAGAAACAACTCAACTTTTGAACTTTTGAACTTCATACTTTAAAAATAGTTATGTTACAGGAAGATAAAGATTAACAATCAAAATCTTTAAATCCAAAAATAATTAATGAGAAATATTCAACTCTTAAAGATAATTATTAACTTATTAAGAATCAGAAGATAAATGAGGTAAAAATGTTGGCCAAAAGAATTATACCATGTCTTGACTGCGATCTTAACGTTCCAAATGGAAGAGTTGTTAAAGGCGTGGAATTCAAACAGATTAGATATGCAGGCGATCCTGTTGAACTTGCAACTCGTTATTATGAAGATGGTGCTGATGAGATAGTATTTTTGGATATTACCGCATCACACGAACGCAGAGAAACTATGGCAGAGGTTATTAAAGCGACAACAGAAAATGTATTTGTGCCTATTTGTGTTGGTGGAGGCATTAGAAAACCTCAAGACTATGTTAACATGCTCAGGGCCGGTGCAGACAAATGTTCAACTAACACCGCAGCCATTCACAACCCTGAACTCATAAATGAAGCTTCAAAGGTTGTTGGTAGTCAGGCATGTGTAATTGGTATAGATGCCAAACGACGTTACATATCTGATCCATGTGATGTGCCTGATAAAATAACAATTGAAACTGAAAAGGGTTATTGCTGGTTTGACTGTAGCATCTATGGAGGTCGTGAATTTACAGGGATAGATGCTATTGCATGGGCTCTTGAATGTCAAGAAAGGGGTGCTGGTGAGATACTTTTAACTAGTATGGACAGGGATGGTACAAAAGAAGGTTATGATCTTGAGCTTACAAGAACGATGAGCGAAAACCTGGACATCCCTGTAATTGCATCTGGAGGGGTTGGAAACCCGGAACATATATATGAATCATTTGAAATTGGAAAAGCAGATGCAGCACTAGCTGCAAGTATTTTCCATTTTAATGAATACCCCGTACAAGTAGTTAAAGAATATTTGAAGAAAAAAGGAATACTGGTTAGGGATTGAAAATTTTTTATTAAAAAGTAGTTATTTAAGTCCTATCATTGCCCCATAATTCGAATAAACATTTTCAACTAATTCCCCTGCTTTTGGATGGTTCCAGTCGTGCATCCACTCTGAAACTAACGATTCCAGAGTAATTGGTATGACTCCTGCCTGTATCATTCTTTTTACACCATAATTATGTGCATCCTCAGTAGAATCGCCCCCAGCATCGATTAATCCATAAACATCATATCCTTCTTTAATTGCATGGAGTGCAGTGTATGTAAAGCACATACTCGTCCATAATCCTGATACCACTATTTTATTTCTGTTTGTTTCTTTAACCGCATTAAAAGTTTTATCATCTTCAAATGCATCAAAACTTGGAATTTCTCTTGCAAACACTTCTTGATCGGGAAAAATTTCAGTAATCTCTGGAAACACATCCCCATTACTATGAGGATTAATCGATGATAAAACAACAGGAACATCAAGAATGCTTGCAGCTTTAGCAGCAAATATAGCCGCATTCTTAATTATTGTCTTATCCCCTGAACTAACACTTTTAATCATGGTTGGCTGATAATCCACCAAAACTAAAACACTATTCAAATCAGTTAATAACTCCAATTTTCCTTCGTTTAAATTCACCAATATAATTCCCCCATAAGATCTAAGAAAGATTCAAAATTTTTACATGATATTGGCCCATTATAATATTTAGATTGGAGAAGTAATAAATTTTTGTTACTATAGCCAAATCCAAAATAAGTGGTTAATAGGGTGTTTTCTTTTATGAATTAATAATTAAGAAAACTAAATATCCTTTTGATTAGAAATATAAATTCATGAAAATACGATGCCCTTGGGTAAATGATGATCCATTGATGATGGAATATCATGACAATGAATGGGGAGTTCCCATTCATAATGACAATCTTCTCTTCGAATTCTTGGTATTAGAATGTGCACAGGCAGGTTTAAGTTGGAGTACTATACTTAAAAAAAGGGAAGATTATAGATTGGCTTTTGATAATTTCAATCCAGAAAAGGTGGCGGAATATAGCAGCAAAAAAATTAATGAACTGGAAAATAATACATGCATAGTTCGTAATCGTCTCAAGATCCGTTCTGCAGTGATTAATGCAAGATTAATTCTTGACATTCAAAAAGAGTTTGGAAGTTTCGATAAATATATGTGGAACTTTGTTGGAGGGAAAACAATTCAAAATCATTGGAAAACAATGAGAGATATACCTTCATCAACATTAGAATCGGAACAAATGGGTTTAGATATGAAAAAAAAGGGTTTCAAATTTGTTGGCCCCACAATCTGTTATGCATTTATGCAAGCTGTAGGAATGGTAAACGATCATGTTGTGGATTGTTTCAGGCATTCTGAGTTGAACCAAAGTTAAATTGGGATGATCTTAATGAAACTTAAAAGATCATTTTACATACAGGATACAATAGTTGTAGCTAAAGGACTATTAGGCTGTTTTTTAGTCCATAGAACTCTTGAAGGAATAACAAAGGGCAAAATTGTAGAAATAGAAGCTTATATGGGTCCAAATGATAAGGGAGCCCATTCTTATGGAGGTAGGCATGCCCCCCGTATGGATCCTCTTTACAATACTGGAGGATATGCATATATTTTCCAACTACATGGGCATAATTACTGTTTTAATGTTGTAACTCAAAAAACAGGAATTCCACAAGCTGTACTTATACGAGGTTTGGAACCTATTCAAGGTTTGGATTTAATGGCAAAACGTAGGAATATTGATATATCAACAGGTTTGAGAAGTAAATTTAAGAATTTGACTAATGGACCTTCAAAATTATGTCAGGCAATGGATATTGATACTTCACTTAACGGAATAGATTTATGTGGAGATGAACTCTTTATTACATCAGGAAAGACTTTCAATGATGATGAAATCTTGAGTGCTCCAAGGGTAAATATTGATTATGCAGAAGAATATAAGGATAAACAATGGCGATTTTTTTTAAAAAAAAATGAATTTGTAAGTAAATACCCTAAAATATGACATTATCAAATAATTTATGATCAAATGAGGAATAGATCTGGATCTAAAGAAAATTTATACAATTCATGATATACTCTACTTAAAATTATCAAATAAAAATTTTTCCACTAACCTTATTAATCTTGCAAATCTAAAAAAATTATTAAAATAGAGTTAAAGGGGATTGAAATTGTTAAAACGTAAACATGTTTTTCTTGATGACCAAGCAAAAATCAATAGAGTTGAGAATAAACTAAAAAAATATGAAAAATTCAAGCCTTACGAACAAAAAACAGTCGAAGAAGACTTTCGTTTACATGAAAAACTGGCACAGCTCAGTATAGTTGCAAGTAACTTCATGATGACTGGGCATAGCCCAACCATGGTAATGACTAAAAGGGAAGAAGGAGACGAAGTGTTATTACCAGTAGGTGGAGGCCAAAAAGATAGGGCTCGAGAAATTATATCCAAAATTGATTTCAGAAAACTTTATCGTGGAGGAAAGGGTAGAAAAACAGACCCAATCATGATTATAACAGCCATTTGTATGTATGTTATGAGACAGGATAACCCTCGAAGAGGCGACATAAAATATTCAAATGATTTTATTAGGAATGTGGGAGTAACCAAGGACATATATAAACACATTAGCGAAAAACTCGACTCTTACATAAACTCTGGAAATCTGATAAGTAGCTCTATATAGTGATAGCAAAAATAAATGACTATTTTTATAGATAGCTTTTCTGAATTATTTTTATTAAATTTTATCAACCTATAAATTTCTTCTATTGTTCAGGGTTTAGATATCGTACTTGATCAAATAATAGAAAGTTTTTAATGTTAACTTTGTGACTAATGTTATTTTACTTCTTTCAAAATTATTTCAAAATTTATTAAACATAACAGTTTAAAAATTATTTTATTAATTCTTGATTTATAGAATTTGACATTTCTTAATTTCTTTTTTTATTATATTTTAGAATTAGGATTATTATGTTTCATGTTTGATTACTGACTAGCTATTTTATGATTTTCTTATTCAAATTAATGAACAATTTGTTTCCATATAACATTTTTTATTTACAATGAAATGGATAATTAACAATGGAAAACATTAATAGATTTCAAAGTTTAAGGAGATGGAAACATGTCACTGGTAATAAACACCACTACACCCGAGGGAATAGTTCTAGCTGCAGACAGCAGACAAACCTATAGAAATCTTAAAGGTATGGCCCGTATAGGAAGCGATAATGCTTTGAAACTTTTTCAGATCAACAGTAGGATAGGAGTAGGAATAACTGGTCTTGCATTTCTGGAAGAAGATGGAGTACTCAAAAATCTGAGTAAATTTATTGAGGAATTCAAAAGAGAGCCCAATGTCGAAGATATGGATGTTGAAGATGTTGCAATCGAACTCCATCGGATCTTCGATAAAAAATATCAGTGGAAAGAACAGTTAGATCTGGCTGTTGAAAATATTAAAAATGATCTACAAATGAAAGGTTGTGAATTGTTAAACATAGAAAAAAATCCATATAACATATCTTTCAGTTTCAAAAACCCTCAAGGAGGATTAGAAGAGGGTTTGGCTGGAGTGGATATGATTGAGTTTTTGGTTGCAGGTTACAACAAGAAGGGTTCACACCAAGTTTATGGCTGTTATGTGCCTGGTGAAATTCAGAAAAGACGTGATAGTGAAGATAAAAATAATGAATATGGAAGTTCTTGGATAGGACAGGGAGATGTGGTTTCAAGAATTGTTTTAGGGTTCGATGGACGTATAGCTAATATCCAATTTGCTAAGGAAGCCATGTTAATCCAAGGAGAGCCAAATATATTCGAAGAATTAAAGAATCTCGAATATGCTATTCAATGGGGTACCATGACTTTACAGGATGGAATTGATTTCTGCACACTTATGATACAAACCACATCAGCAATGCAAAGATTCTCTGATGGAATCAATGCAGATCCTGGAGACATGCCTGGAGTTGGAGGACCAATCGATGTTGGGGTTATTACACCGGATAATGGATTTGTTTGGATTAACAAAAAAAAGCTTAAATTCGGAGGAAATGAAGTGGAAATTAATTAATGATATTTTTATATTTTCCGAGAGACTACATGCCACAATGGGCATACCGAGTTTGATAAGAAAAGTTTATAGCACTTCCAAATGCCAATATACATATCTAACGAGGAAAAAACCATTCAGATATTAATAAATTGGGGTTTAAAAGGAAAAACAGAATGAAATGAACAAGATGGAATCGATAATAGTATAATGTTCAATAGAATATTTAATATCAGGTTTAGTTTGATACTGTGATCTCGTAACGAACTTAAATGCGCAACAGCTATTTTTCTATAGAACATTTCTCTCAAAAGCTTAAACATGCTATCCTAAAAAGATTTTAAATATTTAGCATTTTCATTTTTCTATTAAAGATATATTAAAATTCAATTTTATATGATCCCTTCTTAATAACCAAAATAATTTTTATAAAATTTTTATCTTGAACATGACAACTTTATAAGTTTTAAAACTGATACTTTTAACGTTAAAGTTTAATTATATAAAGTTAACTTTTTATTTAGAAGTATTGGAGGAATTAGTTGAATCATTATAATATTGAAAATAAATTTCCTTATTTAGGTATCCCTACATTTTACAATTATCCCCACAGCAAAGATCTGAATGGAATTGATATGGCAATTGTAGGTGTTCCCTTTGATCATGGGACAACTAACCGACCAGGTACACGTTTTGGTCCTCGTGCTATCCGTAATGCATCACAAAATTATGGAATTTATCTAGATCCCAAATATGGAGCATATGATACTGAACTTCAAAAACATATAATGAGTGGTGTAAAGGCTGTTGACTATGGAGATGTGCCAATTCTACCTACACATACCCATACAAACATGAATATGATCAAAAATACCCTCAAGAATATTGTAGATAAGCATGTTTTTCCTGTTGTATTCGGTGGAGACCATACTATAACTGCGCCATTGGTAGAAACATTCGATGTTCCACTTGATATTGTTCATTTCGATACACATCTTGATTTTGTTGATGGTTCGGAGAATATGAAATTTTCTCATTCAAATCCACTTAAACGAGCCTCAGAGCTAGAAAATGTGAACAATATAACCCAAATTGGAATTCGTGGCTTTACAGATTTTGAATCTAATTATGAAGAATCATTAAATTATGGTTCAAAAATTATTACTGCTTCAGAAGTTTTTAAAAATGGAACATCTTGGGTTTTAGACCAAATACCAAAATCAGATAACCTTCATGTAACATTTGATATAGATGTTCTTGATCCTTCAATTGCTCCAGGAACAGGAACACCAGAACCTGGAGGTTTGAATTACTTTCAAATGAAAGAATTACTTATCAATTTATATTTAAAGGGTGAAATTAAAGGTTTAGATATTGTAGAAGTAAATCCTCTTTTTGATGTATCAGAAATGACTTCTCTACTTGCATCAAGGCTTGTATTTGACTTTTTAGGCTCGATATTTTAAGATTTCAACAATTTTATTAAAGTTTGTGATTTTTTTTAAATATTAAATGAATTCAAAAAAAATTGCAGAAATTTATTAACAAAAAACAAGACATAACACATATGAAAACCCAATTTGTAATTGATTCCGATGAATATAAAGGTCAATTAAACCTTGGTTTAACCATTAAGAGTGGTCAGACTTCCCAACCAGCTTGGTTACAAAGAAATGGCTGTTTCAGTGAGCTCGTAGAAATAGATGGAATACATTGTCTTATTAAAGCTAAGCAAAAAATTAATGATTTGTATGCTCCTTTGGAAATTATTGCTGAATCGGAAGAAAAAGTTGATGAAGAGTCTGTTAGATCTTGTATAATGAATATATTCGGTTTATATGATGATCTGGATGAGTTAAACAATTATTTAAATAAAGATCCTAAATTAGCACCTACTATCGATTTCTGCAGAGGTTTAAGATTATTCAAAGCCCATAATCCTTTTGAATGTATAATATCTTCAATATCATCAGCTAATTGTTCTATAATCCGATGGAACAAAGCTATTAACGATATTAAAAAGAAATGGGGAAATAAATATAATTTTGGATCTGATACGTTTTACACGTTTCCATCCCCTGCTTATCTTCAAAAAGTACCAGAACATGAATTAGAGGAAATGCAACGGTTAGAAGACACCCTTCCTAAAGACTATGTCTTTGAAAAGAATCTTAAAAGTTGTGGAGTAGGATATAGGGCCAAATTCATAATAAAAACTTCAGAAATGATCCAAAATAATATTAATATTAAAAAGTTAGATAAAAAAAGTTATAAAAAAGCATTTGATACCTTGCTTGAACTCCCAGGAGTAGGTCCTAAAGTAGCTGATTGTATTTTATTATATGGTTTTGGATTTAAAATGGCTTTCCCAGTTGATGTATGGATAGGCCGTATTGTTTCAGAATTTTATTTTAATGGAAAAGAAATTAAGCCGCCTAAAGCGCGTTTATTTGGAATGCAAAAATTTGGAGATTATGCAGGTTATGTTCAACTCTATATGTTTCATTATGCCCGAAAATCCGGTCTTTTAGAGACTTTAAAGAAATGAAAGCGATTTAGTTAATACCAATTATCAAAGATATCTCATAAATTAGTACATGAAAAAAATGAATTATTAAGTTGGGACAATAATTATATATTCATGACTTTGGTGATTTAATGGCAGGAATATCCAATAACCTTGAAGAATTCCGGGAACTTTCAAGAAAGCATTATAAGAATCTTATAGAAGGACTTAAAGATAAATATTGTTGGAAATGTCCAATGCGCACCAACAGTTCAGAGGCTTTTTGTAGAGAAGTGGATAGTTGGATTAGGTTATCAGTTGCCTTTGAAATGGGAATTTATGACCATATGAGAGATATGGGAATGCCTAATAATTGTCTAGAAGTAATTGCTTCCAAAATTCTTGAAAAAAAGATGAACTCTAATCATCTATCTTCTAAATTCCAGAAGCTTATTATTTTAAAGATTGAAGAAAACTTGGCTCATGGAATAAATTCGGGGGACTTCCTTCTTGTCAATGAAAACCCTAAGACTGTTAAAAAAGGAGATATGGTATTATTACCTCGCGCATGTCCTTTATCATTAATTTGGTTTTCAAAAACCACTTATATTAATAAAATGCCACTTAAAGTCTTTAAAATTGTAAAAGTACATCAAAAAGCAGGAGTAAAATATATAACTACCGATAATGATCTTGAAATACCCATAGAATATGTTTATGGTTTAATCACTAAGGTAATTAACAATAAAGATCCTATTTTTACTGAACTCCACCTAAAGGACATTTAAAAATTAATAAATATTTTATACAAATTTTAAATACGTTAAAACGTATCCAATTGCATATATAACTGCTATTGCAATTAATATTAGTCCTATTTTGCCATTGTCTATTTTATAGTATTGATATGCTCCAAAAATAACTATGAGGATGGCAACTACACTTGAAAGTGCATTATCGAAACCGGTGCTATTTATTGTATAAGTACTTAAGAGTACTCCAACTATCATTAAAAGAGCATTTGTCTGCTTATATGAACCTACTAATCTATCTATATCGTTTTTTTCTTCCATTATTTAACCTCAAGTAGTAATGTATCATTAAAAATTGTAATAATTCATCAGAATATTTCTTAATTAGAGATATAATGTAATAAACTAATTCATTCATAGAAAATTCTTAATTTTAATCTATACATTATTACAAAGATAATTATAGCTCTGCTATATTCAATTGAATCTTAATAAGAATATTAATTAAGAAATAGAATAAATAGACTTATGTAATGTTGTGGTTAATGATGGGAGATGAGAAAGATAAGCAAGAACTACCGGATTATGGAATGGGTTCAGGAATAAGAATATAAAACAACGATATTATTTCTCTAAAAACAAGGATTGATAATATTTTACGTAACTCATCCCTTAAGGAAATTTCCGACATAGTTATGGAAGAAACTAAACGTCTGACTAACAGTGCAAACTGCTATGTTGCTTATGTTGATCCTTCCAATAATGATAGTGTTGGAAATATCATTTCTCATGACCGAAAGTTGTCAAATGTATACAGATCGGGGTGAGGCACGTTTTCAGATAAGGAAAGATGGTACATATGGAGGACTTTTAGGTTATTCTCTGGATACTGGTGAATCCTTTTATATTCATAATCCAGAAGTTCATCCTGCAGCCCATGGTCTTCCAGAAGGCCATGTTCCGGTATCACAATTTTTATCTGTTCCTGTTATGTACGATGGTGAAATACTAGGCCAAATTCGTACTTGGAAATCCTGAAAATGACTACACAGCGACAGATATTGATTTAACTGATGCAGTGGCCGCTATATATGCAATTGCACTTAAAAAATTGTTATACTGAATCAAAAAAATATGAATGATATGGCTGTTAGCTATATATCTAAATTATTTTATAATGTATGTGTGTCCTTCAATAACTTTTCCATTTGGAGAGACATACTTCATGTGTACTGAAGCACCTTTTTTACCTTCAAATTTAAAAATATCAACTCCACTTGAACCACATATAATTGGATGATCCAGAATATATTTCTTACTAACCAATTTTACTTTAGAATGGTTGTATTCTGCTACCCAATGATATCCAGTTGATGGATTGCATGGTAAACTAACAGTTAAATAATGGCCATGACATGTTAAACCTGTCATGTCTACACTGGTATTTTTATCTGAATATGTGCTTGCAAAAGACCCGGAGATCATTGCGAAACATATAAATACTGCAAATATTGCTGCAATTTTTTTCAAATTACCACCTCGAATAGTACATGTAAAAGTTTTGATATTTATATATATCGGTATTATCAACTTTTTTGATAATGTAATAAAAATATCTTCTTATTGATGAGATTCAAGAATATAAAAAAAAATTATATTATAATTTTTAAGGAATAATCCTATTCTTCTATAACTGTAACCTTGTTCATCACGTCATTAGGCTGAATCTTATTGACAACATCCATGCCTTTAACAACTTTACCGAACACCGTATGAACACCATCTAGATGGGGTTGAGGGCTATGTGTTATAAAGAATTGACTTCCACCAGTGTCTTTACCTGCATGAGCCATTGAAAGTGCCCCAGTTCCATGTTTGTGTTCATTTATCTCACATTTTATAGTATAACCTGGCCCTCCAGTTCCATTACCCTTTGGACATCCTCCCTGTATTACAAAGTTAGGTAAAACTCTGTGGAATGTTAATCCATTATAAAAGCCATCCTTTGCAAGTTTTTCAAAGTTTGCAACGGTGTTAGGAGCTTCTTTATCGAATAAAGTAAGTTCTATATTTCCTTTATCTGTTTCAATTATTGCCTTTTTCATATTTTCACCATTTTATAATTTTAAAGAGTGTTAGAAATTTCTATATCTCATTCTTAATCAAGTCTTTCATTTGATAAAAACGTTTAATAAACCATGAAATCCAAATAATAACATTGATATTCGGGGCATGTTTTACTAAAAATAGTCTTTATTATCCAAAATGAGCATGGAATATTAAAATTATAAATAAATATTAAAATAGGGTGATTTTATGAATACAAAAGAAATTATGGATTTAGATTCAAAATACGTTATGCAAACATACGGTCGTCAACCATTGGCACTTGTTAAGGGAAAGGGGTCTATTGTATGGGATGCTGAGGGAAAATCTTATGTTGACTGCGTTGCAGGAATTGCTGTAAACAATGTTGGTCATTCAAATCCAAAGGTAGCAGAAGCAATCTGCGAACAGGCCAAAAATTTAATTCATACCTCAAATCTTTATTATACGGAGCAACAGGTTACACTTGCAAAATTACTTGCTGAAATTTCATCCCACCAGAAATCATTCTTCTGTAATAGTGGAGCTGAAGCAAACGAGGGGGCAATTAAACTTGCTCGAAAGCATACTGGAAAGGGAGAGATAATAACCATGGAAAACTCATTCCATGGGAGGACAATTACAACTATAACAGCAACAGGTCAAAAAAAATATCAAAAAGGATTTGAACCTTTAACACCTGGTTTTAAGTATGTTCCTTATTGTGATGTTGAAGCAGTATCAGATACAATCGGTAGTGAAACTGCTGCAGTCCTTGTTGAGCCTATTCAGGGAGAAGGTGGAGTTATAATACCTCCAAATGATTATTTAAAGAATTTGAAAGAAGTCTGTCATGAAAAGGATGTTTTATTAATATTCGATGAAGTACAAACAGGTTTTGGACGTACAGGAGAAATGTTTGCTTCACAAAGTTTTGGAGTAACACCCGATATTACAACAGTAGCTAAGGCCATTGCCGGAGGATTTCCAATGGGTGCAGTGCTAGCTAATGAAGTAGGTGATACATTTGAACCGGGAGATCATGCCGCAACCTTTGGTGGAAGCCCTCTTGCATGTGCAGCGGCAAAAGCATCCATAAACTTTATATTAGAAGAAAAACTCCTTGAAAAATCCAAAGAAAACGGATCATACTTCCTGAATAAACTCAATATAATTAAAGAAAATAATGAGATTGTGAAGGATGTACGTGGCATGGGATTGATGATAGGAATGGAACTCGACGTTGAATGTGCAAAACTTGTGGATGATATGCGTGAAAGAGGCATAATTATAAATTGTGCAGCAGGAAATGTACTGAGATTCGTACCACCCCTCGTGATCACTAAAAACCAAATAGACTTAGTTTCAAGTGCATTAGAGGATGCTCTAGGTAAATTTTCCTAAATAAATAAATTTTTTTTTTAAATTAGTCAAATTGTATTCTATCAAAAATTTATTCTTAATCATCTTACCAGTCAATATACCCCTCACTGATAGAAAAGCCATTAAGCTTATAAATATCCCCAATGTAACAACCAAGTGCTGTCCTGTTGTTAGATTATATGCTTCTAATGGTAGAAGGTTGGTGAGTTGAAGTGTAGTTGAACTAGTGGTTTTACTTATTAATATACCTGCATAACATGCAGCAAAAACCATTCCAAGGTTTCTCATGGTAACTAATATACAGGATGCAACTCCGGCCTGACATCTGGTATTTTGGCCATTATCGCCCTATTGGTCGGTGACTAGAAAATTGCGGTTTCAAAACCAAAGATTGCTAAACTAATGAATACATCAATTTCAGTAGAAAAACAGTGAGTTGTAACATAGAATAAAAAGCAAAAGCACATATCAAACCGCAATGAAAGATAAATGTCTAGAACCAAATTTATCCGAAATTACGCCACTAAATGGCAAGAAACATTATTAATAGAGGTGCAGCTGTAAGTACTAGTCCAGTAGTATTTGGTGATAATTTTAAAACCTTCTGTAGGTAAAATGGCATAACAAATATGAGCATATACATGCAAACATAATTCAAATGAAGGCTAAGGTTATAAGTAGAGAAACTGATGGTTTTTAAAGAGTGATAAATCTAAAATAGGATTATCTGTTTGGTTTTCCCACAATATAAATATAATTACCATCGATATGGAAAATATCGCCAGAACAATTGCTTTCATATCTATGGGATTCGGCGTTATGTAATTCAAAAGAAAAACTAGTGAAAATAGTGCTAAAAACTGAGTGAAAGTATCACTAATATCCCATTTTACCTTCTTGGATTCTTCCCTTTCGAATATTCTGTAGCAATATAAAGCTCAAAATTCCGGGAAGAATGTTTATTAAAAATATAGATCTCCAACCCCATAAACCATCCAAAATTCCCCCTATTGCTGGATCCAACGCAAGACCCCCGGCAATTGCCACAGCATATATTCCCAATACTTGTCCCAACATAGGTAATTGGATGACTTTTAACAATTCCAAGTGATACTGAAACCATCATAGCAGCTGTGAATCATTGTATAACCCTAAAAAGTATTAATAAGAGAATAGATGGTGCAAAACTACAAGAATTAGATGCAAATATAAAACCAATTAGACCAGTTAAATATAGTTTTTCATGGCCCCAATAGTCTCCAAATTTACCAAAAAGAGTACGAATGCTAGTAAAGTAATTAAATAACTTGTTAATACCCATTCAGATGTTGTTACTGTAACCTAAAAAATTCTGTAATAGTAGGAGTGAAACATTTACTATACTTGCATTTATAGGTACCATAATGGTGCCAAGAACGTACTGCAAATAGAATTCGCCAGCTTTTATTAATAGAACTGCTCAAACCCATACACTTCCTTAAAAATGCTAAAATTATTATATTTCTAAAATTTAAGCAAATTCTTGCAAGTCATCAGTTAATCTAAACATTTTCTAATATAGAATTAAGAAATATTTACTTTTATATCATTGTATAATCTATAATACTCCTTGAATAATATTTGAACTAGATTGAGTGAACTACCCCTCCCTTTCGGAAGGAGCTTCTTCCTTCATTAAATCCACTAATGTGGTTTTTTTCAGAGAAGCTTTAATTTCAGTAGTTCCTACGGTACTGATTAGATTAAGTGTAGTATGTTGGTTATCGCATACGATAATATTAATTATTGTTAAACTATTATTTATATTATTGGTTGGATTCATCCCCACCCTCACACATGGGGTATTCTCCAACATTAAGATAAAAATTTACTTATATTGTATGGTGTAAAATTTTTTATATGATAAGATGTAGAAATTTAACATTCACTTTATTTTCTTGTTTTGGAGGATAATTACATGGATTTTAATTTAGAAACAAATGAAAAAGGAAATCTAACCATGGGTGGAATAGATGTGCATGAGTTAGCAGATCAATACCAAACACCATTATATGTTATAGAAGAAGATAGGATAAAAAGTAATTATAAAAGACTTTATAATGCATTTTCAAGTCATTATAATGATTTCAAGATGTATTATGCATGTAAAGCTAACACGAATCTTTCAGTTATGAGAATATTAGAAAAAGAAGGAAGTGGAATAGATGCTGTCTCTCCTGGAGAGATTTATACATCGTTACTAGCAGGATTCGATCCTTCCAAAATACTTTACACCGGAAACAACGTCACAGATAACGAACTTAAATTTGCAGTAGAATCTGGAGTAAAGATTAATCTCGACTCCATTTCACAGCTTAAAAGGCTTTCAAATATCCCTGAGGCTCAAGGAATGGATATATCATTCCGTGTAAACCCTATGGTAGGAGCAGGACACCACGATCATTGCATTACTGGTGGACCTCTTAGTAAGTTCGGTATAATGGAAGAAGAAGCTGTTGAAGTATATAAAATGGCCAAAAATCTTGGATTCAATCCTGTAGGAATTCATACACATATAGGATCAGGAATACTCGATCCAGAACCATTTAAACTTGCAGTAAACGTATTAATGGATATTGCAGGGAAAGTAAGTGAATATGCTGATGTTGAATTTGATTTCATTGATTTTGGTGGGGGTATTGGAATACCATACACTCCTGAAGAATCACTATTAGACATTAATGACTTTGGTGAAAAAATTACTGACTTATATAAGGACAAATTAGATGAATATGGGCTTGGTAAACCAACAATGTGCATAGAACCTGGTAGATATATAGTTGGTGATGCGGCTGTTCTTTTAACCAGAGTAAACACAATTAAACAAAGTTATCGTAAGTTTGCAGGAGTAGATGCAGGTTTTAACACATTATTAAGACCTACAATGTATGGATCTTATCATCATATAGTTGTTGCTGATAAACCATTTGCAGAATCTGTACAAAAAATAGATATAGCAGGAGATGTCTGTGAATCCGGAGACCTTTTTGCACGAGATAGATCAATGCCTAATGTTGGAGAAGGAGATATTTTAGCCATTCTTAATGCAGGTGCATATTCATTTTCTATGGCATCCCAATATAACAGCAGACCAAGACCAGCCGAAATATTAGTTTCTAATGGCCAATCAGATATAATACGAGAAAAAGAAACATTTTCAGATGTTCTTGCAAAACAGAATGTCCCAATGAGGTTATTGAGATGAGTGAAAAAACTTTAGTTACTTTCTCAAAAATGCACGGGCTTGGAAATGATTACATAGTCATTGATGAATCTAATAAGATAATAATTCCAGAAGAGAAAAAACCTGAAATTGTTGAGGAAATCTGTAGAAGAGGATTCTCAGTTGGTGCTGATGGTGTAATATTTGTTACACCCGCAAGCTCTGATATCGCAGATATAAGATTTAGAATATTCAATTCTGATGGCAGTGAAGCTGAAATGTGCGGTAACGGAATAAGATGCTTTGTGAAATATGTATATGAGAATGATATTTTTCATAATGACCAAATGCTTGTTGAAACATTGGGCGGAATTAAAGAAGTTGACTTAGATGTGGAAGGTGAAGAAGTAAGAGCATCAACAGTAGATATGGGTGTACCTAATTTCAAAACCACCGATATTCCAATGATAAGTGATAAAGAAGAATTTTTAGATTCAGAACTCATTGTAAAAGGTAAACCTGTAAAGATCACGGCCGTAAATGTTGGCAATCCACATGCAGTAATATTTACAGATAATATACAAGATATAAAATTGAATGAAATAGGGCCTTTAATCGAAAATCATCCGGCATTTCCCCAAAAAACCAATGTTCACTTTGTAAACATCATAAATAGAAATGAAATAGAAATGATAACTTGGGAGAGAGGAGCAGGTTTCACATTTGCATGTGGTACAGGAGCTACTTCTTGTGTTATGGCAGGTTTTAAACTTGGAATACTTGATGAAGAAGTTGAAGTCCATCTTCCTGGTGGAGAGCTCCTAATTATAGTTTACGAAGTGGATAACGAAGTGAGGGTATTTATGGAAGGGGAATCTGTACTTGTATTTGATGGTGTGATGGAAATAGAGATTTGAGTTTAGATAGCAGGTGTTATTTAAAATTCCATTCTTTATTGAATATTTTTTTAACTAATATCATAATTGATCCCTTCCAAATGGGCATGTGAGTAAATGTGTACATACCCACTTGGAACTTGATTTCTGTATTGAAATCAAGAGATGGCCCTGTAGAGGTATTTGGGGGGGGTGTAAAAACAGATTGCACAAGAATTTGAATTCCAGCACAAACCATCTGGGAAACGTCAATTTTTTGTGTACAATGAATTTAAATGATTATATTACTATTTTAACTAATGATAATAATATTATGCATATTATCATATATAAAATTATTACTATTTGCATAAAAAATTCTAAATTAAAAATAGATTGAATTCAAAAGAAAAATTGAAATAATTATAGCCTATCGTTTGGTGATCCCTAGCCTGATTATTTTGTACTGAAGATACATTCTCTTCTTAATTTAAGGAGTTCTTTCTTTTTATTCTTAAGATCTCCCACTTCTTCAAGGATATCTGGTAACTTGGTCTGTATGCACTTCACTGTATCATCATTATGTATCCATTCACAGTCTTCACAACTCCATACACCTTTGTCTTTAATCCATTTCCCACCAGTAGAACCTTCCCCACAAGGATAAAATGGGCAATAACAGAATGTGCAGCTTTGATGGTTGTTGTGGCAGGGATAGTACTCACAATCTCTGTTTGGACCAACATTAATATTTCCTTCAAGATAGTTCTCATAAAATTCTCTTGATAGTGGGTGAATTGGATAAGAAACTCTGTAGCCCCTTGGTGTAATCATGTATCCATCTTGAATATATGTCATTGAATTTCCTATTATTAAGGTGGTAGACATGTTGATTTCAATTTCTGAAAGTTTATCAAGGGTTGTGATTGATACATCAACTCCAAAATCTTTACTCTTGACAATTCCAACAGGTGTTTCAGGTTTTTTAGTTTCGAGCATGATTTTAATTGACTCTTCAAAGGGCTTGGTTCTTGTTTTACTTAATGGATTGTAGATAGCTATCACCAAATCTGCTTCACATGCTGCTTTAACCTTTCTTTTTATCTCAGATAACGGTGTTAATATGTCACTGAAACTTATAACTGCAAAATCGTGCAGTGGTGCTCCTAATTTGCCTGCCGAAAAGGTTGCAGCAGTAACACCTGGAATGACTTCTACATCAACATCAGAATATTTACTTATAATCTGGAATAGAACATTTCCCATTCCAAAAACACCAGGATCTCCAGAACTCACAAGTGCTACTTTTTTACCTTCTTGGGACATTTTTATTGCAAGTTCTGCACGTTTTATTTCATCACCCATTCCTTTTAATATAACCTCTTTCCCGATGGTAAGGTCTTCAATATTTTTAATGTAAGATTTATAGGTAATAATAACGTCTGCAGCTTTAATAGCATTGATTGCTTTTATGGTTATGTCTTCACTAGAAGGTCCTATCCCAATAACACTAATCATTTCTTCACCTGTTGTAATAAAATATTCTAAATCTCAAATATTTAGATGGTAAAATTAAAAAAGTTTAAGATTTTTAAGTACCATTTGTATTTCCATAGAGTTTTCTTGATGAAGTTATCTGAATGGTGGTAACATCAATTGTTATGCCTCCATTTTTAAGTGTGCCCATTGCAGATGCAGTTAAACTGTAAGTTTCATTCGCACTTATAACAATCTGGCCTCCAGAACTGTTTCCACCAGAAATAGCGTCTTTATATCCCATCACTGTGATGTTAACTGGTATTACAGTTTCTTTAGAATTTCCTGATATTTGCGCCGATAATGTCTGAAGATTTATACCATCCAAACCTGCCTGAGTTTTCAATGCAGCTGCAACATCGTCAGGATTATTAATTTTTTTGTTTGATTGAGAACTAAGAATATTAGAACCCGAACCAAAGCTTAATAGAGAAGTAATCTCGTCAATTTGCATTCCAATAAGTTTTCCCACATCTGGAGGTTGGGATGTTACAATAGTGTAAGAGCTTATAAGGCCTGCTTCGAAGAAAACAGTAAAAAATATAATGAATAATATGATCTTCATGATTCTTGACAAATGTACCACCTTCAATTTTTCTGGATCAGTAATTGGATTAACTATTATATTAAGATTATAAATATAATTTGAATACTGTTATTTGAACATTATGTAAGAAAAATATTTCCATGGGATCTTATGACTGATGATATAATTTTAAAATTCACAAACGCCGATCTTCTAATAGATGATTCAGCATATAAAAAAATAGTAGAGCAAGAACATTCTAATCAGATTGTAGATTCATTAATAAAAGATCTATCAGGTTCCAATGATAATTTGATATTTTTAACAGAACCTATTGTAGATCAATACATTCAGAAATATTTATCAAAGTATGATCCACAAAATTATGCTAATCAAGATTCTGATATTATTGAAGAGATGTATAATGAAATTAATAATAATAATAAAACCCCCCGAGATAAACTATTAGATGTTCCATTTGATTTCCATGTGATCCAGGATGCTACCAAAAAATCATATACAAATGGAGAAATAAAAGACTTTTCAGCTTATTTCAACAACAGATTCCAGAAAATAAAGGCTATGTTAATTAAAAAACCAGGCCTTAAAGATAGTTATCCCATGAAAGATGTGGGTGTTCGTGATGATGTTGTAAATGTTATTGGAATGGTAAATGATATTAGAAATACTAAAAATAACCACAAGATAATGGAAATTGAAGATGAAACGGGTTCCATCACTGTTCTTATACATAATGAAAATCATTCTCTCTTTGAATTGGCTGAAAGTGTTGTAAAAGATGAAGTGATTGGTGTTATAGGTAGTAAAAAAGGTACCCTTGTAATTGCATCGGATATCATTCATCCAAGTGTTCCTAGGATAGATGAGAAGAAAATGGATTTTTCAGCTGTTTTTATTTCAGATATCCATATAGGAAGTTCAACATTTCTAGAAGACGCTTTCAAAAGATTTGTAAAGTGGATAAATGGTGATTTTGGAGATGAAGAACAGAGAAAAATAGCAAATGATGTACGTTACCTTGTTGTTGCAGGGGATGTTGTAGATGGAATTGGAGTTTACCCGCATCAAGAAGAAGAACTTACTATAAAAAACATTTACGAACAATATGAAGAAGCAGCAAGACTATTAGGGGACATAAATGATATTAAAATAATTATTGCTCCTGGAAACCACGATGCATCAAGATTAGCTGAACCACAACCTGCAATTCCAGAAAATTATGCAGCTGACTTATACAAAATTAAAAATGCTGAATTTGTAAGTAACCCATCTCTTGTAAGCCTTGATGGATTAAAAACTCTGATATATCACGGAAGAAGTTTTGATGATCTTGCAATGACTGTAAATGGATTATCTCATCAAAATTCAGACCTGATAATGAGAGAACTTATTGAAAAACGACATTTAGCACCTATATATGGTGAAAGAACACCTCTTGCATCGGAATTTGAAGATCATTTGGTAATTGATGAAATCCCTGACATATTCCATACTGGTCATGTACATATTAACGCCTACAAAAAACATAAAGGAATACACATGATAAATTCTGGAACTTTTCAGTCTCAAACAGAATTCCAGAAAATATATAATATAATGCCAACTTGTGCAGAAGTACCTGTTCTTAATAAAGGAGCGTTTAAAATACTCAAATTTACATAAATTAGAATATTTATTTTTAAACAATTAAAAATTATAATTATACTGTTCTAATTCAAGGAGGATTTAACATACAAAAAAACGAAATAATTAAGAAAATTGTAACAGTATCACACTACCTATATGAGAAGGGTCTTGTACCAGGTAAATCCGGAAATATCAGTATGAAATTCAAAAAGGATGAATTTGAAAGGGTTGCTGTTACACCAAGTGGATTTTCACTCAAATCTATTGTTGAAAAGGATGTAGTAATCGTTGATATGGATGGAAATTTAGTATACAATTCAAACAAGAAACCTACTTCAGAAATGCTAATGCATCTTAACATATATAAAGAACGGAATGATATTAATTCAGTTGTTCATACACACTCCCCAATTGCTACAGGATTTGCATTTGCTGAAGAAAAAATAAATAGATTGGAAGGTTTTGGACCAATTGAAGAAAAATTTGTCCCCTTTGTGGATTATTATCCACCAGGGAGTATAGAGCTTGCAGAAGCTGTTTCAAAAGAATTGAAAAATCAAGATATTGTTGTTTTAAAAAAGCATGGGGTTGTTGCTCTTGGAAAAAATTTGGAGGAAGCAACTCTTCTTTCTGAATTTATTGAAGAAAGTGCCAAAATACAATTTGTAAAAAGTTCTTTAATGGCGAATAGACTCTAATTCACTTAAAACATTCCAAATAAGTGTTCTGGCATGTATTGGAATATTGGGATCATTACTTATCTCATCTAATATTGAGATCACAGTACTAGCTCGTACAGTTGGATCTTCATCATCCTTTGATAATAAATCCTTTGATTCTTCAGCTGCCCTTCTAATATTTCTTGGAACGCTTGTATCTTCTGTAATATGTTGTAAAATTTGATTACACCGATCAAATGCATCTTGACTCATAATATGGCCTCCATTTTTAACTTAAATTTACCCTTTAAATATTAATAGATTACTATAAGAGTTATATCCAAATGTTTTTATATCTTCTGATTAAAAAGCTTTTGGCTTGTAAAAACTTTTGTTGCACTTTAACTGATAATTAAATATTTAACTTTTAGATACTGCTATAGCAACTGTGACACCATTGTAGGGTGTTTTTCTGAAAATAAGAATAGAATCATTACCTGCTGCAATTAATGATGATGGTTCACACACACCTCCAACACCAAATTTGTTCTTTACAAAATCTGAATCATTTAAATCAGGATTTTTGAAATTTTTTATTGATTTTTCAGAAATTATTTCAAGGGGAATGTGAAGTTTTTGTGTAGCATCAATAATTCCATTTTCATTTTGCTTCATCTGACCAGTAGCAATTGAATCAATACGTTCTAATGGTAAACCGAGTACATTCAAAGCATTTTTAATAGCATTAATAACAACTGAACTAGCAACATCTTTTCTAGAACCTATTCCCACAACCAACTTTTTTGGCTTTAAATTCATTGCAATTGAACTTTTCGAGACGGTTATGGTATCGGATGTAGTTGAACTTTTATAATACGATTTTTTGACATCTAAATCTTCCCATAAATAATTTAATTTAGGATTAAAAGCTATTTCAACCCTTTCATCATTTATCAGCGCTGAATTTATATATTTTATTTTTGAAATATCATCTATTTTTAGATAATATCTCCTTGAAAGGCTATCTATCCCTAATTTATTATTAATATCTGTTGAAGTGGTTATAATTGGTTCTGCATCAATTATATTAGCAATTTTTATTGAAAAATCATTTGCACCACCTAAATGTCCAGAAATAAGACTAATTACATGTTTACCCATTTCATCTATTACTAACACTGCAGGATCTTCATTTTTATTCTTAATTAATGTACAAATGTTTCTTATCATGATTCCTGTTGCCATAACTCCTATTATACAATCGTAGGAATTGAATATATTGTATAAAGTATCTTTAATATTTTTATGAAACATATCAACTTTAATAACACTTGGATCTTCTTCGAGTATGGTATGAATATTCTTTACAATCATTCGACCATTTTTTGTGACACTAAGTAGAGCTATTTTCATTTTTTATCATCCAAATTTATCATTAAAATTTTATCCATTTATCAGTTTATTATTAATTAGTAAAATCCACTTTGTATTATTTACTTAATAGCTTGAATTAAAAATATTTCATGACATTATGAAAATAGTGAATATAATAAATAAAAATGATGATAATATTAAGAAAATTATTATTGTTATCTTAGTAAGTTGAATTGCTTTAAGAATTGTTTCAGATTTTAAAGGATTGATATTATCACCAAGTTCATAATAACCTGGTTTTTTCAATTGTATACCAAGTGCTCCTGCAGTAGCAGCCATTGGATATCCAGAATTAGGACTTGGAGTTTTTTTTGCATCTCTCATCATAATTTTGTAAGCATTTTTCCAGTTAAGTTTCAAGAAAAATGATGCAATTATAATTAGCCAACCAGTGATCCTTGCTGGAAAATAATTCAAAATATCATCTAATCTAGCTGGAAACCAACCAATATTTATATTTTCAGGGTTTTTATACCCCACCATGGCATCTAAAGTGTTAACAACCCTGTAGAATACTGCACCTAAAACACCAAATAAAAATGCGTAAATCAAAGGAGAAATAATGGAGTCTGTGATATTTTCAGTTAAAGTTTCAATATCTGCAGAAATTAACTCACTTTTAGAAAGTTTCGAAGTATCTCTACTCACAAGATAAGACATGGAGTGTTGTGCTTTGACCAGACTAATATCAATATCTTTTTTAATCAATTTTACAGAATCAAATAGTGATTTAATTGCAAAAGTGGTAGAGAGAAGTATTGCTGAGATTAATACATATAAATAGGGATTATAAGTTGAAATTTTCAATATAATTCCAAATATGAAAATAAAAATAAACAAAGTTGTAATAGTAAGTACAACGCCTGATATTTTATTATTATGTTTCTTAAGTATATTTTTTAGTATGTTGATTAATTTTCCCATCAGAACAACAGGATGAATTTTTGATGGAAGTTCTCCTAGTATAATGTCAATAATTACAGCAATTAAAATAATTGTTAATATGTCCATATTACACTCCAATATTACAATATCATTTATATCCTAAATTCTGTTAATAAAGATAGTTTAAATAATTTTTTGATAAAATTTTTAGATGAATTTTTTAAATCGCAATTTTTATATCATACAATTAGATTTATAGAATTTTTATTTTAAAAAATTATCAGGCAGAGGTGCATTTCATGTGTAAATTAAATTATTATCTCAAAAATTTTGATAGTTCAGCTAAAATCTATCAATTATTAGATATTTATCATTACTCTAATGAAAAAATATGTTATTTATTTGAATTTAATGATTATAATTTAATTTTAAATATTATTTTGTACTAACAAAGAATATAATTTGAGAATGAGGGATATATTGCAAGTGTAAAATGATTTTTATTTGGTTTAAAATAAGGTGAGAGGTACATTGCAAGTGTAAAAAAAATAGATAATAATAAATTTAAAAATGATTTTTTTATAAAATTTTTAAAGTAAAATTTCAAGTGTATAAATTTTTTTAAAATGAACAATTTTTCATTGAATTTATGATAATTTAATATAATGATAAATATTTATTTGGATTTTTATAACTATTACATTTGTTTTTAAAAAATTTTTACTTTTTATTTTTTTTGAAAAAAATGTTTTAAGTAGCTATATTAATAATTGGTGATAAATTGATAGTTTATTTCAGGATTTATCCTTTATTAACGATTTATTTATTTAATATTTTATTATAATATTTTTCATTTTAATTATACTGAAATTTAATATTGTTTAATACTATATAAATATATCTATAAATTTCTAATAATACTAATTGTTTTATTATTCTTTTTTTATAAAAAAAACAATTAATATCAAGCATAAAAGCAATAAAAAACTTTTATAATATTATATAAATTAAATAAGGATTAATTAGATTATTTAAAGGAAAATAATACTTAATATGTAAAAAAATGTGAAATTTTTCTTTAAAAATTTATATTATTGTATTTATTGTTACAAAATTAAAATTTAAAAAATTTTAATATAATTTATTATTTCGATTTGTTATATTTTTTTAAAGGAAATTATGTGAAATTAAAATTGTGTCTTAATAAAATTCAAAAAAGTAGAAAAGGTAATACGAAAACTTTAATACTCACAATCTACTGATTAATATTTACACTTGAAATGTACCTTTCACCCAAAAAATATCTATCACACTTGAATGTTTACACTTGAAATCTACCTCTCAGTATCGCATGAATATTTATTTCATGTTTTTTACACTTGAAATGTATCTCAACTATGTTGAATACTGAATATTTGCATGATTTTTTACACTTGAAATGCACCTCTCTTTCATGCAAAAATAAATATTTTAAAATAAAAATCCATTCATTTAATCCCATATTTGAATATTAATAAATGGAAATTTAACGATAATAAACCTGTTTACTATATTAAATCTTTATTAAAGGGGAATAGTGATATTAATGAATATATTTGAAGAATTGGGAGAAAAAAAGACTGTTTTTAAATGCAAAAAATACTTAGATCACAGATTTCTTCCAGAAAAATTACCTCACAGAGAAGAGCAAATTAAATCAGTAGCAAAATACTGGATTGAAGCTTTGAGCAGTGTTACACCACCTGATGTTACGATATATGGTAAAACAGGAACAGGAAAAACAGCAGTTGCCAAATTTGCAAGAAAACAATTAGAACAAATCTCCAAAGAGAAAAAGGTAAATGTTAGGGTAGAATATATAAGGTGCACAGATTACACTACTGAATATCAAGTTATAGCCCGTTTATGCCAACAAATGGGGCAAGATGTCCCTTATAGAGGTTGGACCAAAGCTGAAGTAATTAATGCTTTTCGTAATCTTTTCAAAAAAAATGTGTTTGGAAAAGATCTTATCTTGATTATAATTCTAGATGAAGTTGATATTTTATTAAAAAATGATGGTGACGGCCTTCTTTACACTTTAACCCGGACAGATAATGTTTCTATTGCTTCCATAAGTAACTTTGTAGATTTTAAACAGTTTATTAAACCCCGGGTAAGAAGTAGTCTTCGAGATCGAGAAATTGTGTTTCCACCATACAACGCTCAACAACTAGTTGATATTCTACAAGAAAGATCGGAAATGTCATTCAAAGAAGGAGTTCTCAATAATGATGTTATACCATTATGTGCAGCTCTTGCAGCCAAAGAAGAAGGAGATGCAAGATATGCATTGGATTTACTCCGTACATCTGGTGAACTTGCAGATGAAAGAGTTTCTGAAACTGTTTTTGAAAATTATGTTCGTGAAGCCAAGGACTATATAGAACACAACAAAGTCACAGATATTGTGATGACACTTCCAAGCCAGCAACAGAAAGTTCTAGAGTCAATTCTTTATTTAACTAAGGAAAAAGAAGAAATAACTTCTGGAAGACTGTATGAAGTTTATAAAGAGTTTTCTAAGGGTGATTCAGTATCATACAGAAGAATATTTGACTTCATAAATGAACTGGAAATGCTCGGTCTAATATCAACCAAAACAATATCTAGAGGCAGGGGAAAAGGTAGAACAAATATAATTGATCTTCAATGTGAAATGGGGCTTCTGGAAGATGCAATATGGAATGGTTAAAAATATGCTAATTTTTTAAAGTTTTAATTATTTTTTTAAAAAAAATTGTTTTATTCAAAACTATCAATTATTGATTTTAATAGTGCCATACGAACAGGGACACCATAAAATGCTTGTTCAAAATATTTTCCATATTTTGTATTGTCCACATCGTATGATATTTCATCGACCCTTGGAAGAGGATGCATAACAATAAGATCTGTATCTTCGACCAATTTTTTATCAATCATGTATGCACCCTTAATTTTTGAATATTCTTCTGGATCTGGGAATCTTTCCTTTTGTATTCTTGTAACATATAAAACATCTGAATCTTCTAGGACACTATGAATATCATTAGTTTCATTGATAGAAACTCCAGCCTTATTTAAATCATGTACTATTCCATTCGGCATCTTAAGTTCGGGTGGAGAAACAAAACTCATTTTAACATCAAACATTGCAAGTGCATAAGCTAATGAATGAACTGTTCTACCATATTTAAGATCTCCAACTAATGCTACATGAAGTTCATCAATTTTACCCAGTACTCTCTTCATTGTATACAAATCAAGCAAGGTCTGAGTCGGATGTTGGCCGGCACCATCTCCTGCATTTATTACTGGAACATCAACTACACTACTTGCAAAACGTGCTGTTCCTTCCATATTATGTCTTATAACAATTGCATCTGAATATTCTCCAACAATTTTCACAGTGTCTGTTAGATTCTCACCTTTAGTTGTTGAACTAACATTTGCTTCTGCGAATCCTATTGTACTACCGCCTAATCTTTTCATAGCTGCTTCAAATGAGAGCCTGGTTCTTGTTGATGGTTCATAAAAGAGCATTCCTAATATTTTTCCAGAAAGTACATTTGATTGTTTTTTGGACCTTGCTATTGGTTCCATTTTCTCGGAAAGTCTTAATATATACTCAATATCATCTTTACTGAAATCACTTATTGATATAATATTTTTTTGATGAAAGACCATTTGCACACCACATATCATATTTCATTTTAAGATAGATGTATTATTATTTAAATAGAATATTGCATTAATCTATTATTGACATTATAATACTCTTCTATTACTATTCATATTAAATTTTTCAGAGTTTTCTTGCAAATGTAAGATATCCTGTATGGCCTGCCATTCTTGTTTTTGGCCGTGTCCCTTTGTTTGTAACTTCAATACCTCTGAAAATGCATTCAAAACTTTCTACTTCTGATAATCCAACTTTTTTAAGCACTCTTTGCAGAATTTGAACCTGCTCAACAAAGGGGGTGTATGTAGCAATATAACCTCCAACTTTAAGAGCTTCTTTTGCATATTCGGCAGCATCCCATGGTTTTGGGAGGTCTAAAAATACTAGATCCAAATTTTTTTCTTCTATACCTTCTGTAACATCAGTACATTTTACTTGGACATTTTCAAGTCCAAATCCTTTAATGTTTATTTCTGCAATTTCTGCAAAATCTTCACGAATTTCATAGGAATATACTTCTCCCTCTTTACCTACAATATTACCGAAATGAAGTGCAGTAGCTCCTGCTCCAGTTCCAGCATCTAAAACCCTAAAGCCAGAACCTAATCCTGTTTTAGCAACAATGATTCCAATGTCTTTTGGAAGAATAATTGAACATTTTCTTTCCATAAGTTCGATATAATCATTGACATTAGGTTTTATAACTTTAAATTCTCTACCTAGATGGGTTTTTAGCACATCTCCTGCTTTTGATCCAATAATATCTTCTTCAGTAATAAATCCGAAGTCAGTATGGAACTCTTTGTCAGCTACCATATACTTCTTACCCCTTTCATCCATTAAAATTCGCAAATGTACCACTCCTAACTTTAATAATTTAACAGCTGTAAATATCTATGTAAAAAGATTATTGTAACTCTTTAATGATTATTTAAAATTATCTTTAAGTTCATCATCCATTTTTAATATTACATGTCTATCTGTTTTAATGGTTTCAAAACCTGAATTAATAACTCGTATAATTCTTTGGGCAATTTTATTTCCAATTCCCTCTACTTTTTTAAGATCTTCTTCTGATGCATTGATCACAGCTTTTACACTTTGAAACTCTTCAAGTAGTTTTCGAGCTGTCACTGGACCTACATTTGGTAATGATTCAATTATAAAGAGTTGTTGTTCCCAAGTAGTTAATGGTTTTTTTCCATTTCTTAACTGAATATCTGGTTTTGCATGTTTCTGTTCCCTAATTGCTATCCTATATATCATTGCTGCCGTATCTTCAGGGGATCTGGTAGGTATAATTGATATGCCAAAGTCCAAAGCGATTGATGCAATGGCACCCCGTATCGCATTTGGGTGTACAGAGCTGGAGTAAAGATTTATTCCTTCAATTATCATAATAGGTTTTTTGAAATTGTCAACGAGTTCTTTTGCCTGTTTATGGAGTCTTTTATCCATTATAGAACTAATAAAATCGGCATCAGTCTTTCTTTCAATTGCAACTTCTTCGCTTACTTGATAATCCGCAACTACAAGACTTTTAATTTCTACTTCAGCATTTAAATGTTCGAGTTCCCTTAGAATTTTCCTTTCTTTTAAATCTGCGTAGATAACTGGTTTGTTTTTGTTTTTTTCTTCCGCTTCAACAATTATATTTTTATTGTTATTAACAACTTTAAAATTACTCGGATCATTCCGGTAATTATTTGAAAGTTGTTTTTTCATTTGTTTTTCTTTGTTAATACTTGACCAATAATATGACTCGTCCCTTGTTCCTTTGGTTATTAATATGGACATTTTTCCTAAATGTTTACGGCCAGTTCTACCTCTTCGTTGGATCATTCTTATTTCAGATGGAACTGGTTCGTACAAAACAACCAAATCTACTGCAGGTATGTCTATTCCTTCTTCTGCAACACTAGTGGATATTAGAACATCATATTCTCCGTTTTTGAAAGCTTTAATTATTTCTTTTTGCTTTTTTTGAGTTAAACCCTTTTCATTTTCTCTTGATGCTTGTCCAAAGAATTTTACAGCATTTATACCTTCTGCAGTGCAATGCTGATAAATATTTTCAACTGAATCACGAAATTGGGTAAACACAATTACTCTTGATTCTTGATTTTTCAGTTCCTTTTTAAGGATATTTATAAGTTTTTTGAGTTTGGGATGGTCAATTCCCTTTTTGTAAGCATTTTCTGTAAGACCCATGGCCATTTGAAATTCTGCATCATTAATAAGTCCCTTGGCAGCTTTTGTCTTTTTTTTCCTTAATCGTTCAAAGTATTTCTGAAGAGTTGTAGTTCCTTGTGTTTCTAGCAATTCCAAAGAATGTAAAATATTTATAACTGCAGTCAAAATAGAAACAGCAATGAAACATTTTTTTGGTGGGTGAATACTTCGGCCTATCCTATTTTGTGCTTTTCCTTTTGCTATAAGCACATCCTTTTTACTGACATTTGAAACAGACCTGATAACTCCCATTGTTTTAAGAGTTTTTAAGCGTACCTTCAATGTTTTTTCAAGGTGTAATTTTATATCTTTAAGTTCCTGATTAAGTTCTATTTTCACCCATTTAACTTCAACTGGATTAAAATAGGGTTCAACATCTGAATCTTCTTCAGTTTTAATAACAACATCTTTTATAAAGAGATTTTTACAAATTTCTTGAATTTTCACTTCATCCCATCCTGGAGATGCTGTGAGCCCTAATATTAGTGGATTTTTAGATTCTTGCATGTATTTAGTAGCAAGATAAACATAGGAATATGATCCCACTCCACGATGACATTCATCAAAAACCAACACAGAAACGTCTGAAAGGTTATACCGACCAGATATTAAATCTGATTCAACTGTTTGAGGGGTTGCGCATATGATTTGGGAATCATTCCATCTTTTAATTCTTTCTTCAGGTTTAATGGCACCTGTTATTGATGTTACACTAGTTTTTAAAAAATATCTGAAGCTTTCTTCGTGCTGAACAACAAGAGGTTTGCTCGGTGCAAGAATCAACACTTTTGAATTGTTATAAGTATTAAGTCTTTCAGCAGCTACTAAAGCAGCTACTATTGTCTTTCCAAGTGCAGTTGGAGCTACAATCATTGTGTTTCCATTTTTTAGCACATCAGCTGCTAATACTTGTTGGTAAAGCCTTGATTCTATTTTTTCTGCATTAATCAAGGGGTGTTGTATCCATTTTCCCATAATGATCTATATCTAAAAATAACTTATAAATGTTTACAATTAAAGTACAAAATTCGGAATTAGAGATGATCAAAGATTTTTTTTGAATTAATAAGATAATAAAAGCCTAAATTTAGTTACAATACAAAATTTAGTATCATACATTTCTCAGGTTGATCAAAAAAAATATTTTAAAAAAATTTTTTATTTATCTTCAATAATTAAATTCTCTAGATCGTTGTATACAACATCAATTCCACACATATTAGGAACATAATTTGCGGCTTTGGCTGAATCTACTCCAACTACTTTGTAATCAAGTTCTTCTATTGGAGCAACTACCATACAAGTGTCACAAACTATTTTTCCTCCTGCATTTTCAATAATTTGGGTGTAACCCATTCTGTCTGAAGCAGCTTTAACTGAAATAGAAGTGCATACCCATAACATGTTTTTTAGTTTACGACCTGCAACAGTTTCAGCTACCTTTCTTATCTCTTCAAGTGATGCATGTGGACATCCAACACAAATCAGATCAGGTTTTTCGTTAGTTGTTGATAATTTTTCTTTGGTTTCTTCAATATCATTTCGATTAATAGATAATTTTTCAACTTTATTATTTGCAATAAATTTAAGTGCCCATTTACTTTCCGGTGTGGTGTTTTCTACATGATAGAGCGCAACAGCACCTGATGATGCAAGTGCAGCTCCAAGCCATTTAAGTTGGTCAGTTGATGGACTTTTTTTAAATTTAAAGTATGGAACTCCTCCACCAACATGGTTTCCTACCATGTAACCTATGGCACCAAAGTCCGAGCCCATTACAGACGTATCAATTTCAACCTGTAAATTTGGATGTCTCTCCTCTTCAAGATGATATCCGTACTTCGCAGTTCTTCCACAAATTGCTGCTGAAAGAGCTCCTGGCCCTCCTTCACGATTAGTACGTGCACCTAAAACTGAATTTGCATAACAAACGGCAGATGACTCTGACCATGCAATATGTGAGCCAAAAGTTGGTACATTTCCAACTAAATATGGTGTGCATGTACAAGTGGTTGATACTCCCATTTTCTGATATGCTTCTACAATTGCAAGCTGTTTTTTAGTGAATTCTTCAGAAAATCCCAATTCTCTCCATATTTTAAGATCAACACCAGCAGGATTTAGAGTTGAAGGGACTCTAACAAGCGCATCTTTTGAAAGATCTTCTAGAAACTCTAGTCCTGCATCACCAATAGTTTTATATGAAACACCAGATATCTGTGCAGAAGTGATAGAAACTAGTTTTCCTGCTCCGTATATATCTCCAAGAGCTACTAGAATCTCCATACATTTCTCTACTGCTGGTCCTTCCTCACCGGCATACATCTTTTCTTCTTCGCGTGTTAGGTGCATAGAAATCACTAATTTTTTGAAATATTAATATGTATTATATTTTCAGCTAGCATTCAATTGTGTTCTAATTATTTCATCAACAAGATTCAGAAAATTATCCATTTCTCTATAAGGGATTACAGCACCTGCTGCAATATTATGCCCACCACCAGATCCATTGAAACTTTTTGAAGCATTTTCAAGGGCATATCCTAGGTTAACTCCCTTTTCAGTCATTTTTGATGTGGTTCTTCCAGATACTTTTATTATATTATCCATGCGAGACATTGCAAGAACTGGTTTTTCAGGATCTAAAATTTCAAGATCGAGACCGATGCTGGAAAGAGTACCCATTATACGTTTTTTACGTTTTTCTTCGGTGTATATATATTGGATTTTATCTTGAACAACTGATCCCTCTTTGCTGATCCATTCAATACCATGCATTAGATCGTCACTGTAACTTTTAACAAGATCTTGAGCTTCTTTAATAGATTTATCTCTATCACCTATGCATATACTGAGGCCTAGGCCTTGTTTCTTATTCTTTCCACAAGCATCAAGTATGTTGGAATAATCTTCAAGGTTCCTTAGTTCTGGTATTTCTGTGGGTATGCTATAAACACTGCTGAAAATTTCAGGGTTTATCTTAACAAGCTCTTCCTTAAGGATATCTTTCTCTTCATTGCCTAACTCTGTGAATTTAATTCTATAAGAAATTCCTATTTTTTCTAAGAAAGTAACTGAACCTTCTTCATCTCCTGAAATCCCTTTGATAGCAGGATTAATTGTATGGGAAAGTGCTTTATAAAGTGGTTCATGTGTTTTGTTTGCTATTTTAAGATCATCTCGAACCTCGATATTATGGGACTCAATACCATCATCAAGTATCATCTTATTAACACCACTAAAACCGTTTTTATATTGCATGTCTCCAAATGCACCTACAAGAGCCAGTCCGGCTAGATTTTTATATTCCATAGGTCGAACAGTGAGATATGATACTCCAGATCCGCTTACATCCTTTGTACCGTCCAGTCCATATAGGTGTGGATTGACATGTATAATATTATCTGGAATTGTTGTTTCGGGATTGGTTTGGTGATGATCAGCTATTATAACGTCACCCTTGAGTCTTCTTATACCCTTGAGATTAGCACTACCCATATCGCAGAAAACAAATAATTTATATTTTTCCTTAAAAAATTTTGAGAGTACTTCATCCTTTAATCTAGGAACTATGGTAACATGGAATTTACCCTTTTCTTTGGCAATTGCGTTACACATTACCCCAGCAGCGGATATTCCATCAGCATCGTTGTGAGAAATTATTCTCACAACATGATCTTGCTTTAAGTGCCTGCGCAATAGATTGCAGGCTTCTTCTGCCTTATTTAACAAGGAGTGCTGCTGTTTTTGGATCATATCTCCATCCTTCAGGGAGCACACCTTCCCTTACATAATATCTTACGAGTCTTCTGATTTTGGATTCGATGATCCTAAGGCCTCTTTTGGTGTGAAGGTCCTTTGGGTTCTCTGTTAAGTGGTCTCTAATATTAACTGCTTTTTTTATCAGGTTAATGAGTTCTTCAGGATATTCTTCTCCTTGACCATGTTTTTCAAGTATTGCAGTTATTTTATCCCCGGTTACTGTTTTAACATCAGGAATTCCGTACTGGTCTCTTAAGATAACTCCTATAACACTTGTAGATTTACCTTCCTTTCTGAATTTTAACACTAATTCTTCAATTTCTTCATTTGAGTATTCTGTCCATTCAGGCTTTATTGCCATCTAATCACCTCTATAATCTTTATACCAAATTGCAAACTTTTCAAGTGATTTTCTACGGTGAGAAAATTTATTTTTTTCAGTTATGGATAATTCTCCGAAGGTTTTATCATATCCTTCAGGCGTGAATAAGGGATCATATGCAAATCCATAATTCCCTTTCTCAATGTATCCTATACATCCATTGACAGCACCTAAAAAAATCTCGGGCTCGGTTTTGGGGGTGCAGAACCCAATAACCGACCTGAATTCGGCATATCTGTCTTTAACATCACCCATAAGTTTCAATATACCCTGATTTCCCAGTGTATCCTGTACATAGGATGAATAAGTACCTGGAAACCAATCAAGGGCTTTAATGAAAATACCTGCGTCTTCAACTATCACTGGTTTGCCAAGACGCTTGGCAACATGTTTTGCACCATACCAGGCTACATCTACCAAATTTCCTTGGATTTCTGGGTAACCGAGGTCTACATGTTCCAGTTCTATTCCAAAGTTATCAAAGATACCATTGGCTTCTTTTACTTTGTGTTGGTTACCAGTTATAAATGTTATCTTCATGTATCTCAGCCCATCATCTAAATACTGTCCTAAAATTTTATCTTAAATATTAGTTATCACTGAATTTAAGTTGTTTTTTTATATATAATTCTGTTTTAGAAGATAAAATACCGTTAATTAAAGAAAATTACTTAAGTATTTTATCTGTGTAACGTCCCCGTCCTTCAATTTCCATCATCTTTGATACTACAGATTCATAATCATTAGCGTACCGATATCCGTGGAGAACTGATTCAATACATTCCTTGGAGATAGTGTGGTGTATTGCAGAAATTGCTTTTTTAAACACTAAAAGGTCAACACCTTTATCTTCAACCAGATCTGATATCATTCCCAGTCCAAAATCTATGAAAATGAGCTGTTCATCTTTAACCATCATGTTTGAACTAGTCAGATCTCCATGTATTATCTTGCAGTTATGGAGTTTTGCAATGTTTTCACCAATTTTTTCGCATAAATCTTTAAATTTAAAGTTATTGGAAGTTTTTGAACCCTCAAAAATATTTTTTACTGGAGTGCCTAATATTTTTTCCATTACAATTGCACTTTCATCTTTTACAATGTCATATATTATCGGAGTTTTGACACCACAGCTTTTTGCTTCTCCTAACAGTTTGGCTTCACCCTTACTTCTTTTTTTTCTCAGATAATTATCAATATCTTCGATTCTATATCCTTTTGGAACCCTTTTCTTAATTACAGCTTCTTTGTCCATCCATTGTCCGGGTAATATGTTAGCTTCTGCACCTTTTTCTAATATATCTGAAGGTAGTTCCAATATTCTTTCAGAACTTTTCATCCAAGGAACATCTACCTGGTCAGTTCTATATTTCTGTATTATCCCTGTATCTTCAATATCAGTTACTAAACCATTTTTATGCATCAATTGCCCCATCCAAGCTATCATGGCACCATTATCTCCACAGTACTTTATTGGGGGCATGTAAAAATCTGCATAATGTTCCTCAGACATAATTGATAGCATTTCTCTTAATCGTGTATTTGCAGCAACACCACCACATAAAAGGACCTCAACTTTCTTTGTGTGAGCAATGGCTCTTTCTGTCACCTCTACTAACATTGCAAAGGCAGTTTCCTGTAGGCTGTAACAAACATCTTCTATGGCTTCACCAGATTCATATTTCCTTATGGCAGCAGTTAAAAGTCCTGAAAATGATAAATCCATTCCCTTAACAGTATAAGGGAGTTTAATGTAGGTGGACGATTTTTTTGCCAGTTCTTCAACTTTTGGACCGCCAGGATGCCCAAGCCCCATTGACCTACTAAATTGGTCAAGACAGTTTCCTATGGCTATATCAAGGGTTTCACCGAATAATCTATATCTACCTGAGTCAAAAGCAATTATTTGGGTGTTCCCCCCACTAACGTAAAGCGTAACTGGATCAATTGCACCTGTAGTTAATTTTCCAATTTCAACATGGCCAATGCAATGATTTACTCCAACTATGGGGATTTTAAGCATTAAAGAAAGGCTTCTTGATGCAGTTGCAACAGTTCTGAGGGCAGGTCCAAGACCGGGGCCCTTAGAGAATGCAACCAGATCAATTTCATTTAAATGTAATTTTGACTCACTAAGGGCCTCTTCTATCAAAGGAACAATTGTGGCGGCATGGTGTTCTGCAGCTTCTCTAGGGTGAATTCCTCCACTTTCGGGTATTAGGGCTTTACCAACAGAGGATAAGATTCTGCCTTCTGAGTCTACAATTCCTACACCTGTTTTTTCTGCGGTACCCTCAATTCCTATACATATCAATTAAATCACTTTTCCATCAATATTTTCAATTAGATTAAATTAGTTAGTACAATATTTTATATTAAAAATTTGTATACATCAATTGTCATATCAAAATTTCAGAGTTATCATTTATTTATATCTAATTTTATAACATAACTAATAATCGAAGGTGAAACAATGGAAGGAGTAATAAAATGTTATGGATCAGCAAATATGATTCATAAATTGAAAAATAAGGATTCATTATTTTTATGTGTAATAGCAAGTACATTAACATCTAGAATTACAGGAATAACAGGTGCAGGAGCAACACCTGAATTAACTGATTATACTCCTGCAGCTGATGTTGAGCTTGTAATGTTGGGGGAGCCTCTTTGTCTTTCTGAGATTCCAAAAACTGTTGTAGGTGGCGTAGCAGCACCAACTCCTGCAGTAATAACTAAAGCTTCTTTAGATCTTGCAGATATTCCTTTCTTGGTTGTAGATGCGGGGGCTGCAGTAAAACCAAATATACCCTATATGAATATAAATGAAACTCCTGGAGGAGATATAAACAAGGGAAACGCTGTTGATAATTCTGAAAAAATCTTTAATAAAGGGGTTATCCTTGGTAAAAATCTTTCAAAATTAACAGATCACCTTGTGATTGGAGAAAGTACCCCTGCAGGTACTACCACAGCTCTAGGAGTTTTAACTGCAATGGGATATGAAGTTGATCATAAAATTAGTGGAAGTACTCCTGAAAATCCCCATGTACTTAAACATAGTGTTGTTGAGAATGGCCTAAAGCTTTCAGGGTTTAAAGCTGGTGAACTCGTTACTGAACCTTTTAAAGCTATAGATGCAGTTGGAGATCCAATGATACCTGCAGTTGCAGGCATTGCGATGGGGAGTACAGTACCTGTTACCCTAGCAGGAGGTACCCAAATGACTGCGGTTTGTGCAGTTATTAAAGGGATAGCACCTGAATTTGATTTTAGTTCATTATCTATTGCAACGACAGTATTTGTTGCTGAGGATGAAACTTCGGATATTAACTTTATAGCCAATCAAATTTCAGATATCAGTATTTTTGCAGTTGATCCTTACTTTGAGAAATCAAATACCATTGGTCTTGTAAACTACACTAAAGGTTCAGTAAAAGAGGGAGTTGGTGCGGGAGGGGCAATGTTCGCAGCAATGCTTAAAAATGTTTCAATTGAAGATATAAGAATTAGAACTGAAGAACTCTGTAGGGAAATTTTTTAAATAGAATTTTCTAAATTTATTTAAAAATAATTTAACAAATAATAACAACAAAATCGATTTTAAAAATAAATAAAATAAAAAATGATTTTTTTTATGGATGCACTAAAGAGATGATTATTACAGTAATACCGACGATCCAACAATAGTATGCAAAGATCATCAGTGTCCGTTCTTTAATTATTTTAAGTAGTAATTTGATTGCTAAATAACCGAAAATTAATGCTGATAAAAATCCTGCTATTAAAACCGCAGTACTTGCATCAAAACTTGTTATATCTTTAGCTTGTACTAAAGCAGCGCCCAGTATAGCTGGTATGGATAATAAAAAACTAAACTTTGCTGCTAACTCTCTGTTAAGTCCTGAAAATAGTCCTGCAGAGATGGTTGCACCTGATCTTGAGATACCTGGAGCTATTGCAATACCCTGTGCAATACCGATTACAAGAGCATTTTTAAATGAAATATCTTCCACATCCTTCTCTCCAGGTTTAACTCTTTCAGCACCCCACAATAACAGTCCTGTAATAATCAAGAAGAATCCAACGTATATAACAGAATTAAAAAGAGCTTCAAACTGTTTTTGAAGTAAAATTCCCATTAATCCTGCAGGTATTGTTCCTACAACCAGGAGCCATGTAAGTTTTTTAAAGGGTTTTTCCTTTAATCCTTCTTTGAATTTTCCTCTGAAAATATCCATAATACTTGATATGAATGAAGTAATTATTTCTACAATATCTCTCCAGAAATATCCTACAACTGCTACAAGTGTTCCTAGGTGTAATAATGTGTCAAATGCCACATTTTGTGGTAGTCCTAAAATATCTGTAATAAATACTAAATGTGCAGAACTACTTACTGGAAGAAATTCTGTTAGACCTTGGATTACTCCTAAAATTATTGCTTGAATAATGTCCATTTTTTTATCACCTTATAATTATTGAAATATGTAATTTCATTAGATTAAATTGCTGATATAAAATATTGTTTTACTTACTTTTATTAAAAAATTAGTGAAAAAAAGTTATAAGTTATAACTTATAAGTTTTTAGTTATAAGTCAGAATTCACGTGTGTCAACCAACCATATTCATCTTCATTTTCACCATTAACTATTGTAAAAAAGGTTTCTTGAATTTTTCTAGTAATTTCTCCCCTATAACCTTCGCCTACAATAATCTTATCAACAGAACGAACAGGAGTGACTTCAGCAGCCGTACCTGTGAGAAATACTTCATCAGCTATGTATAACATCTCCCTTGGGATCTGTTCTTCACGAACTTCCAATTCTAACTCATTTGCAAGAATTATTATTGCATCTCGTGTTAAACCCGATAATAGGGAAGAGGAAATCGGGGGTGTAAACAGAATATCATCTTTAACAACAAAAATATTTTCTCCACTACCTTCACTAACCATACCCTGATAATCGAGCATGATACCTTCATCATATCCATTGATAATGGATTCCATCTTTGCAAGTTGTGAGTTCATATAATTTGAACCCGCCTTTGCCATGTTAGGCATGGTGTCTGGGGCCATTCTTCTCCAGCTGGATATTCCAACATCAACACCTTCCTCAATAGCTTTTTCACCTAAATATTTTCCCCAAGCCCAAGCAGCTATAACAGTTTCAACAGGGCAGTTCATTGGATAAACTCCCAGTTCACCATAACCTCTAAAAGCAATGGGCCTAATATAACACGCCTTCAATTTGTTTATCTGAATGGTCTTTACAATAGCTTGACTGAGATCATCAACAGAGTACGGTATTATCATTCTGTAGATCTTTCCTGAATTTATTAATCGTTGAACATGCTCTCGCAAACGGAATACAGCAGGGCCTTTTTTAGTCTCATAACACCTTATTCCCTCAAAAACACTTGTTCCATAATGAACAACGTGTGATAAAACATGTAAATTTGCATCCTTCCAGTCAACGAAATTTCCATTAAACCATATTTTTCCTGATTCATCAAATGCCATGGTTATCCCTCAAATTTATCATTTATAATTAGGGTTACTAGAATAAATAGATTTATAAAATTAATAATAAATGCTCAAATCATAAAATATATACAATTTTAGTCTTTATTTTGAAAAAGATTAAATTTTAATTATTATATTTCATGATCAATTTTTTTACTAATAGATTAGAATGAAAATTTTATAAGTAGTACAGTTAAATCAATATTTACAAATATTCATATATAATATTTGAGACTTTATGGATTTCTAGAAAAGGTTTATATAGCCTAACGCATAATATGAGAGAAGAGGGCCGGTGGTCTAGGGGTATGATACCTCGCTTACAACGAGGTGATCAGGAGTTCGAATCTCCTCCGGCCCATTTATAGGCATTTTTTGATCAAATAAAATTACAAAAATAAAATAATTTTAGGTGTAGATAACCATTTTATTGTTTCTTGGAAAATCTAATTTTAATTTTTTTTTCAAGGGGCCGGTGGTCTAGGGGTATGATACCTCGCTCACACCGAGGTGATCAGGAGTTCGAATCTCCTCCGGCCCATATTCTAATTTTATGACATATTCATTTTTCAAGATTTTGATTTAAAATTTAGCAAGCTCTATTTTAAATTACCAATGTTAAATTTAGAGCATATTCAGAATTTTATGATAAAAAAAAGATTTTAAGAATCATATTTTATAGCAACACAATTAGAACAACATATATTATCATTGAAACGAAGAAAACAATTGTTCCTTTAGTAAGTACCACATTTGGATCCCTATCTGCATAAAAGACAAGACCGTATGATAGGATAGCTGAAGATAGTATCTTGGAAACACCAATAAGGGCAGTGTTTTTATTAAATAGGCCTATTATATAGGTTATCAATGATGATAATAATAGTACTATTATAATTAGCGCAATAGTGTTACTCATAATACCTTTGAATCCCGGCATAAAGTTTCCAAGATTCAAATTCCTTCCAACACTTTTTGATCTTCTACTTTTAGATAAACTTCTTTTCCCTGCATGGAAAATTGATGGTCCTTTTGATGATTTAGTCGAAGGGATATATGTTTCTGAATCTTCGTTTTCATCGATTACATTTGTTTCATATATTTCATTTTCTTTTTTGGAGAATTTTTTTGCTATTGTCACTAAACCATCTTTATCAATAAGTTTAATATTTCTTCTTCCCGCATAATTTGACGCGCTATTAGTGAAGTAAGATGTGGTAATTACGACAATCTTCGATGCTTTAAGGGTCTTACCAACCATTTCCATTTCCTTCAATACATCTAATCCGACTTCCCAATGTTCATCATAGTTTTTACAGGCCACTACAACACCCATATCTCCTACAATGGTAGGTAAAACTCCATAGATGTCTATTATATAGCGGGAAGTTTTGAAGTCCTTGTAGACCTTGAATCCAGATTCTTCCATAACCTTTCCAACGAACCTGACCAACCTATCTTTTTCCAATTTCCTCACCTTAAAATACCTAAGGGAATGATATTTTACATTATCTTTACTATCATTATTTAATATGTATTATTAATTCTTTTCTAATTTAATATACTTAAAACTGTCCCCATCTCCAACTCATTGCCACGCAAACTTTTTGAATGTTGAGTTATAAATATGCCAGTATGAGAATTCTTATAACCAATGACGATGGAGTTAACTCGTCTGGAATAATGGCTGCTAAAAAAGCTGTTGAAGGTCTAGGAAAGATCGACGTGGTGGCTCCTGCAACTCAGCAAAGTGGAATTGGACATGCATTAACGTTATTTGAACCAATTAGGGTTACTGCAACAAATCTTCTAGATGGAAGTGAAGCATTTTCAGTTTCAGGAACTCCTACAGATGCTGTAATAATAGGTATTTATGAGATTACTGAAGAAAAACCAGATCTTGTGATATCCGGAATTAATATAGGAGAAAACCTTGGGAAGTCAGAATTAACTACTTCCGGAACTATAGGTGCTGCAATGGAAGCAGCAGTTCATGGTATTCCTTCAATTTCAGTTTCACTTCAAGTTTCTCGTGGTGACATAAAGTTTCATGATGGTCATGTTGATGTTGATTTTAGACATGCATCAAAGATTTTGAAATGTGTGGCTGAGAAGGTAATTGAGAAAGGACTCCCATCAGGTGTGGATTTTTTGAATCTAAACATACCATCACATCCATCTAATAACAAGATAAATCTCACTAGGTTGGGTGAAAGAATGTATAAAATACATATAAAGAAAAGATTAGATCCTCGCGGTAGGCCTTATTATTGGATCGATGGGGATCCAATTGAAAATGATGATATTGGAACAGATGTGAATGTTCTTAAAGTTGAACGTTCTGCAACAATAACTCCTATTTCTCTAGATTGTACATCGAAATTAAATTTAATGGAAGGATGGTTGGATTAACATTTATTTCCCTTTCATATTAGGAATTTTAATTATTATTTATTTTTACATTTATTTGATTTTCCAGACATACACTTCAAGTGTAAAGGTGTTCATTTTTGGTGTACTAATTAATAAAATATTTTCTACAGAAGAATTATTAAAGATATATATTCAAACTATTTCATTAATATGCAATTTTTTAGATGTAAAATTTAAAATGCCAGGGATTAATGGATATTTTATTCAAAGAGATATTATTTTAGTCTTAATATGAAATTATCTTAAAATAATTTTAATATAGTTATTATAATTAATAGAAAAAAAATAAAATATTCTCAACAGAATTACAAAATTTAAACATCTAGATGATCTACTGTAGAAAATTTTTTTAATATTTGTTGATTATAATTAAAAAATTAGTTTAAAATTTAAATTTTATGATTCTACTGTAGAATAATATTATCAAATTTCAATTCATATTTTCTACTTTTATCCCTAGAATATTTTTTTTACCTTCAAAAACTGATTTAGCTATCTGTGCACTTCCTAAAGAACCAGATGTAGGGGGTAATTTAAGAATTGGAATTGATTTATTCAATCCCATTTTAATTTCTTGAAAAAAGTCATAAGGTTTTTGCATTGAACCTATTGAACCTGTTAAAACAATACCTTGAAGTTGGGAATCGGTTATCCCAATAAGACCATGAATTTCCATTAGAATGCTCATAATCATTGTTTTGAAAGCAAGCTCAGTCATTTCATCTCCTTTGATGTATCGTTGTAGAAGCTCTTCTTTAGCTAATGAAACTTTTGTATCTAAATTTGCTATTTTAACCGCTCCTGCTCTCGAAAAACATTCATTAGCTGTTTTTAATCCATCATCAATGTCTCTAATCATTTGAAGATCTAATGGGCCATGAACTATACCCATTGCCCCAATACAAGCATCCATTGCTCCACGTATTTTTCCATCTTCAATTAACATGCTTACAGTATTTGAGCTAATATCTGATACAATCATATTTTCAAAACCAGTTTCCATATATGCATTGTAACATATACTGATTTTTTCAGAGCTTGCATGATGGGAATAAGCAGCTTTAAATCGAGGATCAAGACAGCCTGTATTCTTATGGATTCCGGGTATAAGTATTGTGGGAATTCCTGATTTTTTTATTTCATCATATACTGCAGTTCCTCCTCCAGTTACCTTACCTGCACCTTCCATAGATAGAATTCCTCTATCTTTAACCTTTTCAATAGGCATAATGGTATTGATGCCGTCACCCATAGCGTAAGTAATGGCCATTAGGTCAATGGATTTTAGGTCAACCATTTTATTAAGCTGTTGAAGTGCTGATGCAGAGCCTTTTGATAGTTCTTCTCTTCCAATTTTGAAGTGTACAGGCTTATCAGTAAGTATAGTAAAAGAAACTCCTGTTGTACCGTGATCCATGCCAATAAAGACCATATTATCACCATTTTAATTGATAAAGGTATTAATTCAAATAGAATTTAGTATAATCTGGTGTAATTCCAAAAGTTCAATCTTGTGTTAAAAAGAAAAAAATTATTTTTGGAGTCCACATAATTTTCTGAGTTTGGCTCCAACTTTTTCTATTTGTAGTTCAGATTCAATTGCTCTTAATCTTTTGAGCATTGGGCTTCCAGCATTAGTTTCAGTTGCCCATTCTCTTGTAAATTCTCCGGTCTGTATCTCTTCTAGAATTTTCTTCATTTCTGCTCGGGTTTCATCGGTAATTATACGTTTTCTTGTAGCAAGACCACCATATTCAGCAGTGTTACTTACATCGTTCCACATCCCAGCAAATCCTTTTTGATATATAAGATCTACAATGAGCTTTAACTCATGACAAGTTTCAAAGTAAGCAATCTCTGGTTGGTATCCTGCATCAACAAGGGTTTGGAAACCAGCAGCAATAAGTTCTGTTGCACCACCACATAGTACGGCTTGTTCACCAAAGAGATCTGTTTCTGTTTCTTCTTTGAAAGTTGTTTCGAGTACTCCTGCTCTTGTTAATCCTGAACCTTGGCCCATTGCTAACGCAATTTGAAGTGCATTTCCAGTATAATCCCTTTCAACAGCTACTAATCCTGGCACACCGAATCCTTCTTCATAAGTTTTTCTAACCATTGCACCGGGACCTTTAGGAGCTATCATTGTTATATTAACATTTTCTGGAGCGTTTATATACCCAAAATGTATATTGTAACCGTGTGAGAAAGACAAGGTATTTCCTTCTTCAAGATTATCTCTTATTGATTTTTTGTATACTTCTCCCTGAATTTCATCTGGTATTAGTATGTGTATCACATCAGCAGCTTTTGCAGCATCTTCAACAGTCATAACATTTAAACCATCATTTTTAGCTTTTTTCCAAGAAGCTCCATCTTTTCTTAAACCAACAACAACATTTAATCCGCTTTCATGCATGTTTCTTGATTGTGCCATTCCTTGGCTTCCATATCCTATAACTGCAACAGTTTTATCCTTTAAAATGTTTAGATCGACATCTTTTTCATAATACATTTTCATTTTTTCTCCTCCATTTAAATAATATTTTTAACATAAATGCTTAATTTTTTTAGTTGTAAATACAAATTACATGGTCTTAGTTCCTCTTGAAATTGCTGTTGGGCCTGTTCTGGCAACTTCTTTGATGCCAAATATCCTAACAAGATCTATAAGGGATTCTATTTTTTCAGGCGGGCCTGTAATTTCAATTGTAAGTGTATCAGGACCCACATCAATTATTCTTCCACGGAATATATTTGCATATTGTATTACTTCTGATCTCACTTTCTCATTTGCTGTATGAACCTTGATTAAACATAGTTCTCGTTTTACTGTTATTTGAGGTTCAAGATCCCTTACTTTAATTACTTCTATGAGTTTGTTGAGTTGTTTTGTAATTTGTTCAAGAACTTTTTCATCACCCTTTGTTATAATTGTCATACGTGCAAGGTGCTCTTGTTCTGATGTGCCTACAGTAATATTCTCAATATTAAAACCTCTTCTAGTGAAAAGACCTGCTACTCTTTGGAGTACACCCGGTTTATGAAGAACCAAAGCACTTATAATATGAGTTCTGCTTTCATCCAACTTAATCACCACCCTTTTCTTTTCCAGTTGGTTTATAAAGAATTTCACCTGGTGTTTCTTGTTCAGTCTTGTATTCGCCAATAATTTCTGTTATCCCCCTTCCCGGTGGCACCATAGGGAGTATCTCTTCAGGGTCAATTATAACATCGATAAGGTAAGGTTCTCCTGACCTAATGGCATTTCTAATTGTTACTTCCATTTCTCCAGGTTTTTCAACTCTTTCTGCACTAACCCCGAAAGATTCTGCTAGTTTTACAAAGTCAGGACTCTGACCTAGGTGTGTGTGTGACATTCTTTTATTATAAAACAATTTTTGCCACTGTGAAACCATACCAAGACGTCTGTTATCTAATACACAGATAACTAAAGGTATATCATATTCTTTAATGGTAGCTAGGTCTTGACACACCATTAGAAATCCACCGTCTCCACATACAGCCACAACATCATTATCTGGCATCGCAATTTTCGCACCCATTGCAGCAGGGAACCCGAATCCCATTGTTCCAAGTCCTCCTGATGAAATAAACTTTCTGGGATTTCTTGAAGTGAAATAATGGGCCATCCACATCTGGTTCTGACCCACATCAGTGGTCACAATTGTATCATCAGTAATGGCTTCATATAATTCTTTTATCACTTGTTGAGGTTTTAATGGAATGTCATCAGCAAATGATAAACGAGGTATGCAAGTCTTCTTAAAGTTCAGCACATGGTTTAACCAGGCACTTTGATGTTTATTCTCATTTTTATCTTTTGAAATAATCTTTATCAGATTATTGAGTATTATCTTGGCATCTCCAACAATAGGAACATCGACATCAACATTTTTACCTATTTCGGCTGGATCAACATCTATATGGATAATTTTTGCATTTTTAGCAAATTCTGAAATTAAACCGGTAGTACGATCTGAGAATCTACACCCAATTGCTATTAGGCAGTCGCATTCATCAACAATAAAATTTGATACTTTTCTTCCATGCATTCCTAACATTCCGAGCGATAACTGATCATCTTCTGGAAATGAACCTTTACCCATCAGTGTTGTAGTTACTGGTGCTTCAACCAATTTTGAAAATTTTAACAGTTCTTCTGATGAATTGGAAAGTATTATACCTCCACCAGCTAAAATAACAGGCATTTTTGAATTTAATATTAATTCTGCTGCTCTTTTGACCTGTAATGGATGGCCTTTTTTAGTAGGTTTGTATCCTGGAAGATCCATATCTTTTGCTTGATCATAATCGAACTCTTCTTCTTGAACATCTTTTGGAAGATCTAAAACCACTGGCCCGTTTCTACCTGTTCCCGCTATATAAAATGCAGATTTTATCATTCCAGGAATTTCTTCAGCTTTCATTGCTTGGAAATTATGTTTTGTTATTGGCATTGTAATACCAATAGTATCTACTTCCTGAAACGCGTCATTACCAATTAAATGTGATGATACTTGACCTGCAATTGCTACTATTGGGGAAGAATCCATGTACGCTGTAGCGATTCCAGTTATAAGATTGGTTGCACCGGGTCCTGAGGTACCAATACATACACCTACCTTACCTGAAGCTCTTGCAAACCCGTCTGCTGCATGAGCTGCGCATTGTTCATGTCTTACTAGTATATGTTTTAGATCTGAATCGTATAATACATCGTATAACGGAAGTAGAACCCCTCCAGGATACCCGAAAACAACTTCTACTCCTTGATCTGTGAGTGATTTGATTATGGCTTCGCCACCCTTCATAAAAACACCTAACTTACTTTTAATCACTTTATTGTCCTTTTTTTTAATCTACCTTAATTGAATAATTCTATTCATTTCAACATTACCATGTTGAAGTATATATTATCTTTTATTAACCATCTATCACTGACTGACCCCCAAGCATATAAAACATAATAATATAGATTTTTTTAAGTTTAACATTATAATTCATCTTATATATTGGATGAGTCGAATTAATCCTTTATAAATCAATAAACTTAAATTATAAAATATATTTTTTGTAAAGATTAATATAGAATTAATCGATTTAAAGTTATTTTATATAAAAAAATAGAATATTTGGTACTATTGGATGTATTGGCCATGAAGTAAACTATTTTATACTGGTATTCTCAAGGTGTCAATCATTTTTATAAGTGTAGGGGATTATAGATTTAGGCAAGGAGGAGTAAACATGAAGATTCTTGTAGTAGGAACTGGAGCAAGGGAACATGCAATTTGTAACGCGGTGAAAGACGCCGAATTATATTCTATCATGAGCAATAGAAACCCGGGAATATCCCGGATATCAAAATTCCAAATTTCAAGCGAGAAAGATTTGATTGGAGTTAAGAAATATGCTTTGGATAATAAAATTGACATAGCAATAATTGGTCCAGAGGCACCCCTTGAAATGGGAATTGTAGACGAACTTCAGGCAGCAGGTATAGGATGTGTAGGTCCAACTAAAGAAGCTGCAAGGATCGAGACTGATAAGGCATTTATGAGGGATCTATTTGATACTTATAAAATTGGGGGGTCTATTGTTTACAAAGTTTTCGATAGTGTGGAGGATACTGGAGATTTCATTGATGAATTTGGTCAAGACGTAGTAGTGAAGCCTGTTGGACTAACCGGGGGTAAGGGTGTTAAAATTGTTGGAGAACATCTTGAAGATGGTGAAGCTGCTAAAAGATATGTAAAAGAAATAATAGACAATAAAATCAGCGGTTATGCTCAAGTGGTAATTGAGGAAAGATTAATTGGTGAAGAATTCACTGTACAGGCTTTTGTTGATGGAGACAAAGTTGTACCAATGCCCGCTGCCCAAGATCATCCTCATGCTTATGAAGGTGATCAGGGTCCAATTACTGGAGGAATGGGATCTTATTCTGATAAAGATGGTTTACTTCCATTTTTAGATAGAAAAAATTATCAAGATTCGGTCAAGATAATGCAAGATACAGTTAACGCAATAAAAAAAGAAGTTGGACCATACAAGGGTATTTTATATGGTCAGTTTATGTTATGTAAAGATGGACCTAAACTTGTAGAATACAATGCAAGATTTGGAGACCCCGAGGCCATGAATGTTCTACCTCTTCTAAAAACAGATTTTGTCGAATTATGTGAGAATATAGTCGATGGAAATTTAAAATCAGCTGATTTTAAAAGAAAAGCGACTGTATGTAAGTATATAGTGCCTCAAGGTTATCCGGAAACAGGAAAAGCTGGACAGATAATAAATGTAGATGAATCTAAAATAAATCAAGAAGGTGCACTTGTTTATTACGCTGCAGTGAATCAAAAGGATGATAAAATATTTACATCTGCATCAAGGGCACTTGGGCTTGTTGGGATTGGGAATACAATATCAGAAGCAGAAGAAATATGTGAAAATGTTACAAAATATGTTAAAGGTAAGGTTTATCATAGGAGAGATGTTGGAACTGTTAAACTCATTGAAAAGAGAATTAAACACATGAATATGCTCAGATCATAATTTAACTATTAAATTTTTAGGATTAAACAAGTAAAACTGGAACTTTCAAAAATTCTAATAAAAATTTAACAAATTAGTACATTCTAGAAATTAACAATAAAAACTTGTAAAATATTAGGATAGACTGTTTTCACATATATGAATTAGATTATAGTTATGAAAATAAGAGGAATTGACACGATAAAATAAGTTTTTAATGGAATTAGTCAAAAATAACCTAGATTTCAAATTGTACAGTTAAATTTAAGTAATATTGGAATAAGATAATTTAATTCTTACAGAGAACTTCAGTTTTGGGGGATAAGTAATGAAACATCTTTTATCGGTCACTGATGCAAAGAAGGATATATTTGAAATACTAGAATTGGCAGGGAATTTTAAAGAGGATCCATATGGTAAAAAACCTTTAAAAAATAAGACCCTTGCAATGATATTTGAAAAAGCATCAACAAGGACCAGGATATCATTTGAAGTGGCAATGTTACACCTTGGAGGTAACCCTCTTTATCTATCGGCTTCGGACATGCAATTAGGTCGTGGAGAGATCATTGAGGACACTGCTAATGTATTATCAAGATATGTAGATGGGGTTATGATAAGAGCCATCAAACACGAAGATGTACTTCTCTTCGCACAAAACTCGAATGTTCCTGTTATTAATGGTTTAACTGATAAAGAACATCCATGTCAGTCATTAACAGACATATTTACTATTTTTGAACATAAAAATAGTTACCAAGTTAAAATGGCATATTTAGGGGATGGAAACAATGTTTGCAATTCACTTTTACTTACATGTGCTCTTGTTGGTATGGATTTGACAGTAGTATGCCCTGTAGGATACGAACCAGACCAGGAAATATTTGAAAAAGCTTTAATGTACGCGGAAGAAACAGGTTCAAATATTGAGATAACTAGTAATGTTCGTGATGGAGTTAAAGATGCAGATGTTATTTATACAGATGTTTGGGTTAGTATGGGTGACGAAGCTGAAAAATTGCAACGTTTGATTGATCTGAATGATTATCAAGTTAACATGGAACTTTTGAAACGTGCCAAACCTGATGCCTTAGTAATGCATTGTCTTCCTGCTATTAGGGGTCAAGAAATTACAGATGAAGTAATGAAAAGTTCCCAATCTGTTATTTGGGATCAGGCAGAAAATAGGATGCATGTAGAAACTGCTATACTTTTCAAACTCTTAAATAAATGAATATAAATAAATTCATTTTTTTCTAATTAATATTTCGTACTACATAGATTGTGGAGCTTCAATTCCCATTAGCTTAAGGCAATTTTGTATGGTAATTCGAGATTTGTCTACTATTAGAAGTCTTAAATCTTCTTTATCTGATCCAATTACTGGGACTGACTTGTAGAATTTGTTGAATGCACCTGCAAGATCTTGTGAGTATTGTGCAATGTTATGAACTCTATTTATTCTAGCAGACTCTTCTATAACAAATGGAAATTTAGATATGATCTTTATGAGATCAATTTCAAATGGATGTTCAAGATTTAAATCTATAATCTCATCTAATTCATTTGTCTTGTAGTTAGCTTTCTCTAAAAGTTTGCATGCTCTGGCATGAGAGTACTGTATTGATGCACAACCACGTTCAAAACTCAGAGCTTCATCCCACTTGAAAATTATATGTTTTTCAGGCGATAATCTGGCTATAAAATATCTAATTGCACCTATTCCAATTTGTTCAGCAATTTTCAAGCGTTCAGATTCATCAAGATCAGTTCTTCTTTTTTCAATTTCTTTCATGGCCCTTATAACAGCTTCTTCCATTAAATCATCGACACTTATGAAGACTCCCCTTCTAGTTGACATTGATCCTTCTGGAAGAGTAATAAATTCATAAAATATTACTTCAGGTTTTTTAGCACCGAGGAGTTCAAGTGGTATGTTCAACTGGTCAATTGCTAACTTATGATCAGAACCAAGAACATCTATTGAAAGATCAGATTTTTTAGATTTTTCAAAATGATAAGCAAGATCTCTTGTGGAATAAAGTGAAGTTCCATCTGAACGTATGAGTATTAGTTCTTTCTCAATACCATATTCATTCAAGTCCATATAGACAACTTCATTCTTCTTTGTGTATGGATCAAGAAATTTTAATATTTTTGCAACACTACCATTTTTAATGAACCGGCTCTCCCATATAAACGCATCATGCTCCACATTAAGTCTAGCAGATGTAGAAGATATACCCTTAAGGCACTCTTTAACAACATTTTCAAAGAGTTTTTCAAGTTCATCATCGCCACCCTTTTCATATCGTTTTAGTAAAGCACTTACCTCAACTTTGAGATCAGGATCTGCTCGAAGTTTTTCATTAACTTGGAAGTATAGTTTTCCAATTTCATGATCTGGCTTTCCATTGGGATCCATCTGATAAACATGGTTTAAAATTCCCCAGACAATCATAGCAATTTGTCTTCCCATATCATTTACATAGTACTGTGTTTCTACATCGTATCCTGCTGATTTCAAAACCCGTGCAAGAGAATCTCCAATTATGGAATTTCTTATATGTCCTATGTGTAGTGGCCCATTTGGATTGGCAGATGTATGTTCAAGGATTATTTTCATATTTTTATCTTGAAGTTTTCCATAATCTTCATTAATGGAATTCAAAACAATTTCTGAGAATTTATCATTATCAACAAAGAAGTTGATATATGGTCCTTTAGAATCAACCTTTTTAAAGATATTTGGAGTCTTCAGAACACCAAGGATATCGTTGGTAATGTCCATTGGGGCCCTTTTAAGGTTTTTGGCAAGTTGAAATGAAACTGAACTTGCAACATCTCCTAAATTAGAGTTCGGTGGTTCTTCAATTCGAATGTCTTCTGGAACTTCCCAACCAAGAGTACTTATAGCTTCTTCAAGCGATTTAATTGATTCTAACATTAAAATTCTGTACATAAAATTCACCTAAGATTAGTATAACATGTTAAATAAATCTGTTCTAATAATAAAAAGTTGATTAGGGTTATTTTTCCACTAATGCAATTTATAAGGATAATTATTATAAACCTCTTATCCAAAGGGTTATATATCCTACTTTTGGGATTACAAATGGAGTATTGCCGAAACTGATTACTTTAGCCATTACCTGGTCATGATAAACAGGCGCAGGATCTTGAACTGGATTGTTATCTCCCTTTGTTGTATAATATGGAGTTCCATTTGAATCAGTTCCTGTTGCTATAATTCTATGTATAACTGGTTCTGGGAACCAAGTGGCCCTATAGATGACTATATCTCCGATCTTCAGATCGTCTGGATTAATTTCTTGTATACCTAAAAAATCTGTTTTCTCTATTACAACAACGTCTCCTCTATAAAAGACAGGTTCCATACTTCCAGAGACCACGACATTCATATGTTGCGCTAAAATTATTCCTATGATAATTATTGCCACGTAACTAAATATTTCCCGGGTATTAGACATTTTATGCACTCCTATCTTAAAACTGCTCCCTCATCTGCTGATGTGGCTAATTTCATATATCTTGCAAGGCATCCTTTAATATTCCTATCCGGTTTAATAGCTTCTTTAATTCTTTTCTTTATCTCTGCTTCAGTAACTTCGAATTCCAAGATTCTATTGGGAATATCTATTTTAATAATATCCCCATTTTTCACAGCTGCTAATGGGCCATCTGCCATTGCTTCAGGGGATACATGGCCAACACAGGGTCCACGCGTTCCTCCTGAGAATCTACCATCGGTAATAAGTGCAACAGACTTTATTTCCATTCCTGATATTGCTGAAGTAGGATTCAACATTTCTCTCATTCCTGGGCCTCCCTTGGGGCCTTCATAACGGATTACAATTACATCTCCTTCGTTGATTTCTCCTTTAAAGATGGATTCAACACAATCTTCTTCACTGTTATAAACCTTTGCAGGACCTTCATGCTTCATCATATCAGGATCAACAGCACCTTGTTTAATTACAGATCCTTTTGGTGCTAAATTCCCCTTGAGAACTGCAATCCCTCCTTCGGGATGTATTGGATTATCGAGAGATCTTATCACGTTTTCATCCAAAACTTTTGCATCTTTGATATTTTCTTTAAGAGAACCACCAGTGCATGTAAGAACTTCCATATCTAGTTTAGTCTCCAAAACCTTTAGAACTCCAGGTATTCCTCCGGCTTTATCTAAATCTAGCATACTATGAACTCCTGCAGGACTTATAGAGGTTATATGGGGGATTTTTTTACTAAATTCATCGAAGAGATTAAGATCAACTACTATTCCTTTCTCTGAAAGCTCATTAGCTATTGCAGGCACATGTAATGTTGTATTAGAGGAACCTCCAAGTGCCATATCGACAGCCACAGCATTTTCAAAAGCACTTTGAGTCATTATCTTTGAAGGGGTTATATCATTTTTAATTAAATTTAATATCTGTTCTCCAGATTCTCTAGCTATTCTTATCTTTTTCCCTGCAACTGCATGTGTAGTTGCACAATATGGTAAACTCATTCCAATGGCTTCAGTAATGCATGCCATGGTATTTGCTGTAAAAAGACCTGCACAGGAACCTGGTCCAGGACATGCGCATTGTTCGAGTTCAAGTAAATCTTCTTCACTCATTTTACCTGCTGAAACAGCTCCAACCGCTTCATAAACATTTATTAAATCAACAGATTTACCTTTAAACTCTCCGGGAAGCATGGGGCCACCCGTAACAACTATGGAAGGTATGTCTAACCTGGCAGCGGCCATAAGCATGCCTGGGACTATTTTGTCACAAGTAGGAATCAACACCAACCCATCAAACTGGTGAGCCATGGCTACACTTTCGACTGTATCGGCAACAATTTCCCTCGAAGCTAAAGAATAACGCATACCTTCATGATTCATTGCAATTCCATCACAAATAGCCATAGTATTAAATTCAAATGCCACTCCTCCGGCATTATTTATTCCTGTTTTAACGGCTTTTGCCACTGTATTAAGATGTATATGGCCAGGAACTATGTCTGTGAAACTGTTTGCAACGCCTATAAACGGACGATCCATTTCTTCGTCTGTTACTCCACATGCTCTCAAAAGGGATCTGTGAGGTGCTCTTTGAAAACCCTTTTTAATAGTATCACTTCTCATTTCATCACCATGAATAAACTATTTAAAATAAATTTAGAAATTTTTATATTAAATATATTTCAATGTTATTATTTTACTATTATTTACTCAAATATTATATTTATATAGAATTAACAGAGCATTTATAATTATCATTTCCAATTTTAATAATTTATAATTAGAAACTATATGGAAGTAAATTAATCAAAAATAAGATTTGAAAGTGGAATTATTCAATTCATTGACCTTTATAAAGGTTGCATTGATAATTTGGATTATTATTGTTTTAAATGAAGTATCTTATTATTTATTTAATTAGAATAATATTCAATATGTCGAAATATTATGAATACAATTAATTCAATAAGATATTGTTTAATATTAATTCAAATAAATTAATGTTATATTTTTGTCAAGAAATAAATCTAATAGAAATAACATCCAGATAATAACAAATTTTATCGAGAGATAAGGTGGTATAATGAGAATACTTTTAATTCACTCTGATTATTTGAAATATAAAACAAAGTCTAAAACCAGGATAGCAGAAGAAATAAAAGATAACAAAAAAGAAGGAGTTTATGAAAATGCCTTAGTTGTCTTCACAGCAGTAGAAAAGGAAGACGAAGTAGATATGGAAACAGTGGTAGAAAATGCCATTAATGAAATAAATGATGTATTTGGAAAGGTAGGCGCGAAAACTGTGGCCATATATCCATATGCACATTTAAGTTCATCTTTAAGTACTCCAGATGCAGCAAAAAAAATACTTACTAATATGGAAATTGGGCTGGAAAAATTGGGCTTGAATGTCAAGAGGGTTCCATTTGGATGGTACAAATCATTTGAAATATCTTGCAAGGGTCATCCTCTTTCAGAACTTTCAAGAACCATAACTGCTGAAAAAGTAGATAAGGAAGTATCTGATGATGATAAAAAATCTGAATCTGAAAAATCTGTATTCTACATTCTTACGGAAGGTGAAATCATTGATGTTGATGAATTCAACTATGAAGAAAATGATCTTAAAAAACTCGTTGATTACGAACTTGGAAGATTGGAATCATCAGGTGAAGAACCTCCACATGTAAAACTAATGAGGGAAAAGAAATTAGCGGACTATGAGCCTTCTGCTGATATTGGTCATCTGAGATGGTATCCTAAGGGCAGACTTATAAGGGATCTTCTATCTGATTATGTTTATAATTTAGTTACTGAAAGGGGAGCAATGCCTGTTGAAACTCCCATAATGTACGATCTATCAGATGATGCAATAAGGGTACATGCTGAAAAGTTTGGGGAGCGCCAATACCGTATGGGTACCAAAAATAAACAACTTATGCTCAGATATGCATGTTGTTTTGGGGCTTTCAGAATACTTTCAGATTCGTTCTTAACGTGGAAAAACCTACCAATTGGCATTTACGAACTTTCAACCTACAGTTTCCGTTTAGAGAAAAAGGGAGAAGTTGTTGGTCTTAAAAGACTTCGAGGATTTACAATGCCCGACCTACATACAGTTTGCGCAGATATAAACCAGTCAATGAAAGAATTTGATGGCCAGATAGCAATGTGCAAACAGACCGGGATTGATCTTGGTGTGAATTACGAGGTTATTATGCGGGCAACAAAGAGCTTTTTAGAAGAAAATAAGGATTGGGTTTATTCTGCTTCAGATAAAATTGGTAAACCTGTGTTACTCGAAATTTTACCAGAGAGAAAACATTATTGGACTGCTAAAATGGACTTTGCAGCTATTGATTATCTTGGAAGGCCTATTGAAAATCCTACAATTCAGATCGACGTGGAAAGTGGGGAAAGATTCGGAATTACTTATATCAATCAAGATGAAGAAGAAATAAATCCAATTATAATCCACTGCAGTCCTACAGGAAGTATTGAAAGGGTTATATGCAGTTTACTAGAGAAAAGTGCAGTTGATAAAAAGGAAAGACCTCCAATGTTACCAATATGGCTTACACCTACGCAAGTAAGAATAATTCCCATAGCTGAAAGGCATATTGAGAGATCTGAAGAACTAGCTAAACAGATAAGAGACCAAAACATAAGGGTTGATATTGACGACAGACACGAAACTGTTGGTAAAAAAATTAGAAATGCAGGAGGAGAATGGGCTCCATATGTAATTGTCATAGGCGACAGAGAACTTGAAGGAGGCGCACTGACAGTTAATATCCGTGAAACTAATAAAAAGATCTTAATGGAAATTGATGATCTTGTTAATAAAATTCATGAAGAAACGGTTGGAATGCCATTCAGGAAACTACCATTACCTATAAAACTAGCTAATAGAGTTAGTTTTTAATTTTTTTTTGAACTAGAGCATGTTCAAATTCAAACAACAAAATAAAAATATTATTTGAGGTTAAATCTAAGTTTTTTGTATTTTTAATAATAATTAATATTAACTTTCATTTCAATATTATTACGTAATCTATACATCCACATTCAGGACAAGTACCTTGAGATTCAACAGGTTCTTCTTTTATATTCCTTCTCGTATTGCCTGAACGGAGTCTATTGTAAGATCCCTTTTCAATAGGTTTAGTTTCTCCCTTCAAATCTCTGACGAACCCACATTCTTCACATTTAATACAGATTTTTTCATCGGACATATTGCACCAGAGTTAGATATGTATATGTTATTTAATATAATTTTCCAATGAATGGTAATACTTGTCATACTGACTGTCAACATCAATTATTAAAAAATCTTGACCAGATATACTCAGAATCTGAAATTGGATATATTTTTAATTAATATTGCTAAAATAGCAAAATTTATAAAAATATTTTTATATTATAAGTTATAAGTTATAATTTAGAACTTATAACAAATAATGGAGGAAGACATTATGGCAGAAATAATAGCAATACTTAATCAAAAGGGTGGTTGTGGTAAAACAACAACTGCTGTGAATCTTGCAGCAGCTCTTGCAATTTATGGTAAGAAGGTTTTAGTTGTAGATATGGATCCACAAGGTAATGCAACAACTGGTTTTGGAATCGAAAAGAATGAAGTCACACGTACTATATATTCTGTTTTAACTGGTGAAAGTAATTTACAAGATGCTGTTCTTGATACAGAAATTCCCGGTCTAGATGTTATTCCAAGTAACATTGCATTAAGTGGTGCAGAGATTGAATTGAGTAAAGAGGTTGGCTATCACACAATACTTGACCTGGCAATGGAAGGAGTTTCTGAAGGCTATGATTATATATTTATCGATGTACCTCCTTCTTTGGGTATACTGACAATAAATTGCCTTGTTGCAGCAGATAGTGTTATAATACCCATACAGGCAGAATTCTATGCATTGGAGGGTATGGCTGATCTTTTGGAAGCAATTCAACTGGTTGAAACAAGACTGAAAAGCCCATCACCTATAAAAGGTATTCTTCTGACATTATATGATTCTAGGACAAGACTTGGAAGGGATGTCTATAGCAACGTCAAAGAGTACTTTGGAGCTACTGAGTACATTTTTAAAACAACTATCCCCAGAAATGTTACATTAGCAGAAGCACCAAGCCATGGTAAACCTTGTATAATCTATGATGATGAATCTAGTGGTTCACATGCATACCTAAATCTAGCAAAAGAAATTATTAGTAGAGATGGTTCGGAGGGCAATAAATGACTGCTAGGAAAAAGGAAAGTGCCCTTGGGAGAGGGTTGGATGCATTAATAAGACCAGAATTTAATGATGTTGATGAGGCTGATAACAAATTAAAGAAAACAGAATTAAATAAGCCTAATTCTAAGAATATAAGAAAGAATAAAAACAAAACTTCAAAATTAACTAAAAAAGATAAAAAAACAACAAATACAACAACTAATCATTCAGAAAAAAAATCTTTTGTTGATGATACATTGGTAAAGAATGTAATATTGGAAGTTCATAAAAATCCTAGAATATCTCTCTGGTCCGCTAAGTCGGCTGCAGTTTTAAGATTATTAAAAAAGACTAAACCTGAGTTCAGTATAAGTAAAGAAGCTTCAGCTCTTATAGAAGAAGCCGTTAAGAATAAATACCCTGATCTTTGGGAAGTATTTGAAGAAAAGGAAATATAAAAATTTAGTTATAAGTTATAACTTATAAGTTTCTCAATTATAACTTATAAGTAAAACTATTAACTTTTAGTAAGAATTTATTTCAAAATTAAAGAGTTGATTGGTAAGAACTTTTTAATTTAACAAATGTTTCAGCTCTACCTATACTTACACCCATTTTTTTCAAGTCTTCCATACTTTTAAAAGAAATATTTCGTTTTCTAGATTCGATTATCCTTCTAGCAGATATTTTACCTATTCCTGGAACTCTGAGAAGATCTTTATATGATGCAGAATTAATTTCAACAGGAAACATTTCCATTTTAGAAAGAGCGGCTGAATATTTTGGATCTAAATCCAACTTCATATTACCATCTTCCTCAAACACAAGTTCATCAAGATCAAAACCATATGATTGGATTAAATGATCAGCTTGATATAATCTTGAAGTTCTTTTAGGATGTGGTTCAGAATGATTTTCTAAAGGTGTGTTCTTCATGGAATTAAAAGGGCTGAAATAACTTCTTTTAATATCTAATTTTTTCTGAAGCCAATTTGCTCGTTTTAATATTTCAGTATCTGTTTCATCGGTGGCCCCTACAATAAACTGCGTGGATTGTCCCGAAGGCGCGAGATTTTCATCTTTTTTCATTAGCCTTTGTATCCATTTCATCCGCCTTAAAATATCGTTATTGAATGTTTTGGTAGTTGATAATTCTTCAAATCCATCAGGAGTAGCTGCTTCTATATTAACACTCACTCTATCTGCAAGGCTCATGGCACGTTTAAGTAAATCATAAGAGGTCCCAGGCAAAATTTTCAAATGGATATATCCATTGTATTCATGTTCCATTCTAAGTTTTCTTGCTACTTCCACCATATTCTCCATAGAAACATCTGCATCTCTAGGGATACCAGAACTCAAGAATAAACCTTCAACCAATCTGTTGTTGTAGTAATCAAGAAAAGTAGATGTGAGCTCATTAGGGGTAAATTCAACTCTATTAAATTTATGGCCACCATGATTAACACAGTATCGGCAATCATTTGAACATTTATTGGTCATAAGAACTTTAAATAGAGGAATACAAACACCATTTCCTGCTGTTGCATTATATATGCCTGGTAACTTTCCTGAAAGAAAATTATCTGGGTTGTAGTTACCATAGTTACAAAGATCATACCTTGCACTATCACCCAAAATTACCATCTTTTTTACCCTATTCATTGATCTCATGATATGATTATGATATTAATTAAAATTTCTTATAATAAATCAAAACATTATAATAAGATCATGGATCACTAATTAGTATGAGAGCCGTTATTGCAGGAACAGGAAGTGCTGTTGGTAAAACAACCATTTCAACGGGAATAATGAGGGCTTTGTCGAATGAATATGATATACAGCCTTTTAAAGCAGGTCCAGATTATATAGATCCTACATATCATGGTCTTGCTACAGGAAACATTTCTAGAAATCTGGATTCATTTTTCATGTCAGAAGATCAAATAAGAGAAGGATTTCAAAGAGCTATGAAGATTTCAAACGCTGATTTTGGAATAGTCGAAGGAGTTAGAGGTCTTTATGAGGGCATAAGTTCTTTAAATGATGTTGGGAGCACAGCTTCGATTGCTAAAGCACTTAATGCTCCGGTAATTCTTATTTTAAATTCAAAAAGTCTTGTAAAAAGTGCAGCAGCAATTGTAATTGGATTTAAAACCCTAGATCCTAGCATTAAAATTGAAGGAGTCATACTTAACTATATTAAAAACAGGAAACATTATCTCAAAACAAAGGAAGCTGTTGAAAAACTTGCAGACACTACAGTTATTGGAGGAATATCTCGTAATGATTCAATAAAGGTAGAAGAACGTCATTTGGGTCTTGTGCCTGCCATAGAACGTCAAAATATTCTCCAATCCATTGAGAAATGGGGAGATGTAATGGCAGATAATATTGATCTTGATGCATTAATATCAATAATGAAGGGATCTGGAAAATTATCTGGTGGAAGAGCACCTTTGTGGGATGAAGGAAACCGAAACAAAGTAAAAATCGGGGTTGCAATGGATGAGGTTTTCACATTTTATTATCGTGAAAATTTAGAAGCACTTGAAGCAAATAATGCAGATATTATTCCATTCAGTCCACTGCATGATGAGGAACTTCCTGATGTTGATGGAATATATATTGGTGGCGGCTATCCTGAAATATTTGCAAATGAACTTGAATCTAATCAATCAATGCGAAAATCAATTTTAAAGTTTCATAATGAAGGAAATCCAATTTATGCTGAATGTGGAGGGCTTATGTACTTGTCCAAGTCAATAAACAATAGAAATATGTGTAATGTTTTTAATTATCCCTCAACAATGACTAAGAATGTTCAGGCATTGAGTTATGTTATATCCGAGGCACAAAGGGATAATATCATTCTCAAAAAAGGAGAATCTTTTAGGGGTCATGAATTCCATTATTCTAAAGTGGATATTGGAAATGCCAAACCTAAATTTGCATTTAAGATACTAAGAGGAAAGGGTATTTTTGGATCTCAGGATGGATTAATGGAAAACAATACTGTTGCAAGCTATGTACATACTCATGTTGCTGCCTGCACACAATTCGGGTTAAACTTCACAACAAATGCATATTTGCATGAATAAATATATTTTAAAAAAGTTTGGAGGATCAAAATGCGTATCGCAGTTATAGCAGAAATGGCACCTGCAAAGGCATTCATACCCATAATAAAACAGCTTGATGCTGAAATTATTGGATTGACCCATGGTCATGGAGTTAACGAATTACTTGGTAAATATTGTTCAGAAGTACATTCTATAGGGCAGAGTAGGGGACAAGGAGCAAAAAAGAGATCCAATACAAAGATCGCATCCCTTGTATTAAAAGATATTTTTAGTGTTGTTAATTCCCTCAAAGGGAAAAAAATTGACCTATTGATGACATGCGGTAATGCTGGTGATGTAAGAAAGGGCATATCCGCATCAAAAATACTTAGAATACCAAATTTACATATTGAACAGGATATTTATAATCCCATTGAAATGATAGCATTTTCAAATCTGATTACAGTCCCATCAGAGGGTTATAAAAAATTTGTAGTTGAAAAATATGGATTGAAAAATGTTCATGTAATTGGTGGTTATCCAATGGCGTCATATGTTAGTGAAATGACTATTGAGGATCAAGATTCACTTAAAACCCGTTATGGTGTTGATGATTTTATGGTTCTTGTGTTTGGGGGAGATGTGAAAGGTGAAGATATTCCTAAAATTATCAAACAAGTTGAACTCATTAACAAGGAGGTTATAATAATTCCATTCAGATTCAGTGCAGAATTTGTTAAAAAATTTGTGACATCTCCAAAATTAATGGTTTTAGAGGGTTACATCGAGATTCCAAGTCTTATTAAGGCTTCATCAGGACTTATTTATGGTGCAGGAATGGGTTTAACAATTGAAGCGGGGGTTTTATCTGTTCCATCAATCAAGATAGCTGGATTTCATAGGGCACATTCCAGTGTTGATTTAGCACACGAACTTGGAATTCAAGTAACTGAAATTGACAATATTGCTTCTGCATGTGATCACTTAAACAATCCAAAAGGTGAATGGTTGGTTAAAAATGCTAATAATGCAATTTCAAATGTTGTAAAAATTATAAATAATTTTGAACATGAAAAAATATGTGGTAGTGGCGTAGGTAGTTTTAATAAAATTTGGAATGCACGATCAGAATTCAGATAATTGAATAAAACTCAATATTCCTAAAATTAGCTATTTTTACACTGTTTTAATGTGTAATTAGAATCAAAATTTAATATATTATATGATTATCACTTATTTGTATCTAATATACTTTTTACTAGGTTCTCTTTATATCATCCTTTCATACACATATAAAAGCTTAGCCATAAAAATTAAATCAAAAAATACTTATTTGATCATTTGAATAGCAACCTTGGTGATAAAATGGTTGTAAAAATAGGAATCATTAAATGCGGTAATATAGGTACCTCTCCAGTAATTGACTTATTACTAGATGAGAGGGCTGACAGACCCAACATAGATACTTGTGTAATAGGCTCTGGGGCTAAGATGAACCCAGAAGAAATCGAAAAAGCTGTACCGTTAATGTTAGAGATGGACAGAGACTTCGTTGTATTTATAAGCCCAAACCCAGGTGCACCAGGCCCTGCTAAAGCAAGAGAATTATTATCTGCTGCAGACGTTCCTGCAATCATTATTGGTGATGCTCCAGGATTAAGATCCAAAGACGAAATGGATGAACAAGGATTAGGTTACATCATCGTTAAAGCAGACCCAATGATTGGTGCAAGGAGAGAATTCCTTGACCCTACTGAAATGGCATCATTTAACTCCGATGTAATAAAAGTATTAGCTTTAACCGGAGCATACAGAGTTGTTCAGAACACCATCGACGCAGCAGTAAATGCTGTTGGAGCTGGAGAAACTCTCGAACTTCCTAAAGTTGTTATATCACGGGATAAAGCTGTTGAAGCTGCACAATTTGCAAGTCCATACGCAAAAGCAAAAGCAATGGCTGCATACGAAATTGCAACCAAAGTGGCTGACTTAGATGTCGAAGCTTGTTTCATGACCAAAGCTGCTGAAAAGTACATACCACTCGTAGCTTCAGCTCATGAAATGTTAGGTGTTGCAGCTAAATTAGCTTCAGAAGCAAGGGATATTGAAAAGGCTAACGACACAGTCGTAAGAACACCTCACGGTGGAAAAGGCCAGACATTGTCCAAATCTGTTTTAATGGAAAAACCAGAATAATTTAAAACCAACGACCTCCGGGTCGTTAATTTTTTGTTTTTTTAATTAGATGTTATTTTTTGATAGAGAGTAAATATTATTTTTTTAGGTGTTATTTATGATAGAGAATCTGATCGAAAGATTTTATGAATCAGCAAGTATGAATAGATGGAATGATCATATCCGGCCTGTTGAATTAACTGAATTAGATAAACAAGCCCATAAGATGGTTATAGCATATGTCATAGCCAACTTTGAAGAGAAGGATAGAAATGCTGAAATAAACTGGCAGAATCTTATAGAGGGAGGAATATTCGAATTTTTGCATAGAACAATATTAACAGATATTAAACCGCCCGTTTTTCATAAAATGATGGAAGAAAAGGGCGAATCCCTCAATAAACATGTTCTTAAATTGTTAGAAAGTGATATGAATGGATTAAGCCCGGAGTTCAAAGAAAATTTCGAAAGATATTTATTTGATTCTAAATATGCACAATTAGAAAAAAAGATTCTTAAAGCAGCACATTATATGGCTACAAACTGGGAATTCAGGATCATTTATCATACATCTCCATTTATTTATGGTATAGAAGAAACCAAAGAGGCTATAGAGAATCAAATTGAAGATCACTTTGATTTAATTGGAGTTCAAAAGCTTTCATTAGAGAAAAAATCTTTTGGATTTATAGACCTTTGTGGACAGCTACGTTTTCAGGAAAGATGGGCACACTCACCTCGACTTCCGAAAACCTCTGTTTTAGGACATATGTATATAGTTGCAATAACATCTTATCTTTTCTCGCTTGAGAATAATTCTTGCAAAAAACGACTTTATAACAATTTTTTTACTGGACTATTCCATGATCTACCTGAAGTACTTACAAAAGATATTATTTCACCTGTAAAGGGATCTGTCGAAGGTTTAGAAGATATTATCAAGGAATATGAAGAAAATCAAATGAAAACCCGTCTTCTACCACTTTTACCTCTTTCTTGGAGGGAAGAAATGAGATACTTCACACAAGATGAATTTGAAAATAAGATAAAAATAAACGATAACATCCATAAAGGAATTAAATTCAAAGAATTAAATGGTAAATACAATAAAAATAAATTCCAACCCCTTGATGGGAAACTCATTAAGGCATGTGATAAATTAGCAGCATTTATAGAAGCAGATTTTTCAATTAAACATGGAATAACATCAAAACACCTTGAAGAAGGAAGAAAAAATATATATGAAGATTTTAAAACAAAAAAAGTATCAGGAATAGATTTTGGGAGTATATTTAATTACTTCAAGGAAAAATCATTCAAAATCAAAGATTTTTAATAAGTTCAGTACTTTAAAGTGTTTTTCATCCATACTACTCTTCTATTCTTGTCTTTGAGACTTTCTGTGTTTACTGAAAGGAAATTTTCCACAATTTCCAGTTTGCCTAATATTTTGGCGATTTTACGTGTAGATCGTGGATTAGAATGTGTAGGAATGATTAATTGTGGTTTTATCTCTTCTATCAATGTATATCCTTTATCTGAATTAAACATTCCTGAAAAAGGGTTTGAAAATTGCATCAATGCAATATCGATCTTTCCAAGGGATTCTATTTGTTTTATTGTCATATGATCTTGGCCTATATCTCCCATATGTGCAATTTTAAGCCCATCAACCTCTAAAACATAGATAACATTATTGGGATTGTTATAATTAATTATATTTCCCCGATGTGATGAAGGAATGCTGTAAATATGAATATCTTTAACATCAAATCTTTCTACAGTTCCAATTGATTTTTTACATTTTAATGTTTCAATAAATTTTGGATCTATATGGTCTGAATGTGAGTGAGTAATGACGACAGCATCGGGATTTAGATCCAGCTCTTCTTGGGTGGGCATTGAAGTTGGATCAGTAACAATAACAGTTCCTGAAGAAGAAATTATAATAAATGAGTTAGTGGGTGTTGAACTAGACTTACTCACTGTTTGAATAATGGTCTTTCCAGTTTCATTTTTTAAAATGGGAACTTTTTTTGTCATTTTACATTCCTGAAATATTTTATCAGACAAGAAGTTTGATTAATTTATATAACATAAATCATAATTTTTTAATTAATAAACTTCATTGAGAAAATATTAAATATTTCACCACATTTTCCATTATCAATATCTTTTGTCCACAATTTCATCTGTCCAACAAATCGCATTCCTTGAGCATCTAAGTATTCACGCATTTGAATAGTGGCTTTTTGTGATTTATTCCCTTCTGAAGTCACAAAAGACTGCAAATTGTTTATCCTTTACATTTTTAAGTTCATATAAATATTGATTGATTGCTGCTGGAGTTCTTCCTGCCCAAACAGGGCAACACAAAATAAGACCATCATAGTTCATCAGATCAGTAGTGCAATTTTTTATAGGGACTTTATTTGCTCGAAAAGAGTCCCAAATTTTAAAAAGATACCATTTATCATTTTCAGTTTTTATTTCCGTTAAATCTGCATTAATTTTCTTTTGCAGTTTTTTTGCAACTTTAAGGGGGTGTCCTGAATATGAATAACATGCAATCAATGTTTTCAATCATATACCTCCATAAATTCATATCAATTATAAAATTCCCTTTGTGCTTGGAATAGAATCATGTTCTATCATTGATGCTTCTTTGAGTGCTCGAGCAAATGACTTAAAAAGGGCTTCTATTTTGTGGTGGTCGTTTTCTCCTTCTACATTAGCATTAATGTTTATTTTTGCAGAATTTGCAAATGATGCAAAGAAGTGTACAATGTTTTCCGTACTTAAATCTCCCACCTTCGCTTTTTTAAATTTAAAATTCAACACAGAATAATTTCTTCCACTAATATCTAATGCAACGGTTGCTAAAGCATCGTCCATTGGTACTATTGCATGTGCCATCCGTTTAATCCCTTTTTTGTCCCCAATCGCCTTATTAAATACTTCTCCAAGTAATATACCCACATCTTCCACTGTGTGATGATCATCGACACCAATATCTCCTTTTGCTTCCACTTCCAAATCAAAACGGCCATGCTTTGCAAATGAGTCTAACATGTGATCGAAAAATTCTATACCCGTTTCAACATTAAATTTTCCTTCACCATCTAGATCTAATACTATTTTAATGTCTGTTTCAGAAGTTTTTCTATTCATTTTTTGTTTTCTCATTTCCCTCATCTCTAATAACCTGTATAGCTTGTTCTGGACATTTTCCTGCACATATTGTACATAAATGGCAGTATTCTAAATTCGTGGCCATAGCTTTCTCATTTATATCCCAAATTTTTGCTCCTTTGGGGCAAGCTTCTTTACATATTCCACAACCAGTGCATTTATCTTTGTCAACTACGATCTTCATTTTTATTACCTTATAACTTATAACTTTTAACTTATAACAAGTATTTTTTAATAATGGAAAATTTGATTTAAATCCTTTTTTTAAACATTCTGATGATAAATACTCTTATCAAATTATAAGTTATAACTTTTAAGTTACAAGTTATAACACATTTACATTTGATGGTATAATTATATCAATTTTATTCTTTCATTTCAAATTTATCTATAAAGTAAGAGAATCTCTTTATAGTTTTTCGAAGACTTTTAAAACCCTGATCATCTTTTTTCACACCTTCTAGCGTATCCTGTGACCAGAAGTTAGCTCCCATATTTGCTCCATACGCCCCACCACTGATAGGAATAGCACCTGTTAGTATGTAAAATGTTAATATTTGTTGCATTGCAAGTTCTTGACCACCAATACGATCTCCGCCAACAGAAATGCCCATTCCTACTTTAAAACGCATGAAATCAAAGTTAACTGCACCTAATGCTCTGCATCGATCCATCACTGCTTTTAATTGTGCACTTAATCCTCCATTGTAAATTGGTGTAGCCATTATAATGCCTTTGGCCTCTATGATCAATGGATAAAGGTCCTGCATATCATCTTTAACAATACATTCTTTTTTTCTTATGCAATAATCGCAATGTCTACAAGGGTTAATGGTTTTTCCTCTCAAACCAAAAAATTCAGTTTCAAAACCTTTTTCTTCCAGCATTTTTAATGATTCTTTTAAAACATATTCTGTTGCCTGTTTTCTAGGACTACCACATATTCCCAATATCATCTTAATTGACACCTTCCATGAATGGGTAATGTTAAGTTGAAGAATTAATCTATAATTAATATTGGACATTTAAATAATAAAATTTATGTTTATTACGGAATAATCAAAAAAAAAGCTATAAAAAGTTAAAAGTCAAAAAAAATTAGAAATGAGGGAATAATAAAAACCCCCTATATTTATTCTTAGATTGATTCGTCTTCATCCATTGCTAAACGCATGGTATCAGGATCCTGTGGCATGCGGTCTAAAAAGTCTTGAGCTGAACGGCGCACATCCCTTGAACCAATAATATATCGACCAACAACAATTATGTCTGCTTTGCTATCGAGGGCCTTATCAACACGATCTGGAGTTACACCTCCTGCAACTGCAACCAGTTTACCTTTACCAAGTAACTCTTTGATCTGGTTAATATTTCCCCATTCAGTGACTTCTGCTAGTTTTTCTCCTCTTTCAGATTGCATTGTTTCAAGATCAACATTTCTGTGGAGTAGTACAATATCTGGTTTATATTCGAGTCCTTCGAGTTTTGCAACGATATTGTCAACATTCATCATGTCAAGAATAGAATATATTCCTTGTTTCTGAGCTTCGTGAATAGCTTTTTCTATTGATTCAATTGTTCCAAGTCCAGAAATTGCTATGGCATCTGCAGTTTCATCTGCAGCCATTTTAACTTCAATTCTACCCACATCGAGCGTTTTAAGATCTGCAATGATAAATGCATCATTTTTAAGCTCTCTGATCTTTCCAATGATTCCAACACCGAATTTCTTAACAAGTGGTGTTCCGGCCTCAATGAGTATTCTTTCCCTGTTTGGAAGTGTATTTATTATGCGTTCCATCTCTTCCATGTTATCCAAGTCAAGTGCAACTTGTAAATATGGTGGGCTCCACAATCTTGTTACTTTGAATCCCATTACAGGATGTGTTCCACGGTCTTTTTCTGCTAGAACCTTTTTAATAGACGGATAACCTTCCATTGCTCTCTGTATTGCGAGTTTGGTTGCACCGTAATTGTACTGGTAGATTTTACGGTAATTTTCAGCACCAGGATGTATAAACACCCCTGCAATAATAACAAGATCTTCAACATCTTCTTTTGGAATTAATCCTTCAGCAACAGCATCTGCTACAGCGCGACCTACTGCTGTTTGAGCAGGTCCAAATATTTTGTCAGCATCCTCTAAATCTCTTACAGTTACTTTTGGTACTATTAGTGTTGCGGGTTTGGTCAACAAATTTGGTCTTATTACAGATAAAAGTGGGGTGTGTCCTATTGACATATCGGCCATATTATTTACGAATGCCGCCCCGACAGGACCATTTTTATCTCCAATTATTAAATCAACGTGAGCGATTTCATTGCCATTTCCTATTAAGGCTTCACCTATTTGATACATAATTATTATCCTCCATATTAGTCTAATTAATCTTATGGATCAGATCATATAAATAAATATTTCAAATATTTTAAAATACTTAGAATTTTATTTTATGATGATTGATGATTTATTTTTTACATGATTGAGTTATATTTGTTTAATGAATCTTAAATAAACAATAAAAAAAGTAATAAGACTTACCAACCCAATTAAAAACTTATTCATATTAAATAAAAAAAATATAGGATATGGAAAGACTATTGTGTTAAATGTCCTTCTATGAAATCGTCATATCCTTGAAGATCGAGTAATCCATGACCTGAGAATGATATTAAAATATTCTTCTCTTCTCCTGTCTTTTTACACTTCAATGCTTCATCCATTCCTACTTTTATAGCATGGCATGTTTCTGGAGCAGGTATAACTCCTTCAGTATTAGCAAATATTTGGCCTGTTTTAAATATTTCTGTCTGATTTACAGTTCTTCCCTCTACAAGACCTTGATTAACCAATAAAGCAACCAACGGCGCCATTCCATGATATCGTAAACCGCCTGCATGAACTGATGGAGGTACAAAGTCATGTCCTAGGGTGTACATTTTCATTAGTGGAGTTAAACCAGCTGTGTCTCCGTAATCGTATCGGTATTCTCCTTGTGTAAGTGTTGGGCATGATGAAGGTTCTGCAGCTAGGAACTCACAGTCTAGATCTCCTGAGATTTTATCTTTCATGAAGGGGAATGCTGCTCCACCAAAGTTACTTCCTCCTCCCACGCAGCCCACTAATACATCGGGGGTTTCATCTATAAGTTCGAATTGTTTCTTGGCCTCTAGACCAATTACTGTTTGATGGAGAAGTACATGGTTTAAAACACTTCCGAGGGTATAAAATACTTTTTCATCTGTTAAAGCATCTTCAATAGCTTCAGATATTGCGATTCCAAGGGATCCTGGATGATTTGGGTCTTCCTTAAGTATTTTCCTACCGAAATCTGTTCTATCACTTGGTGATGGTATAACTTCTCCGTTGTAAAGATGCATTACTGTTTTACGATATGGTTTTTGTTTGAATGAAACATTTACCATATAAACTGTACATTCAAGCCCTAAAAGTGAACATGCGAGAGATAATGCAGATCCCCATTGTCCGGCTCCTGTTTCGGTTGTTAATCTTTCAGCACCAGCCTTTTTAGCATAATATGCCTGGGCAATTGCTGTGTTTAATTTGTGGCTGCCAACAGGAGACATATCTTCACGTTTGTAGTATATCTTTGCAGGTGTATCTAAATACTTTTCAAGTCCCGTTGCTCTAAAAAGTGGAGTAGGCCGTCCCACCTGCTTGTATACGTTTCTAATTTCTTTTGGAATATCTATCCATCTTTCCTGTGACATTTCTTGCTCAAGAACATACTTGGAAAATATTTTTGGTAAATTTTCAAGTTGTTGTCCCTCTTTAGTTTGTGAGGATGCAGGGAGTTCCACAGGTAGATCTGCAACTATATTGTACCATTTTTTTGGAGTGTCCTTTTCTGAAAGTGTTATTTTATACATTCAATCACCTATCCATGATATTTAATCATTCAAATTCTGGTTGTAACCAATTAATATTCTTAAACTACTAATGTACCTTAAGTTTAAGTTGTACTAAATCTATTTTTAATGTATTATTTAAATCTTTGTTGTCCATATATGTACATTATCAATTCTAGAGAATTTAATAGGATAAACAACAGATATATTTATATGAATATACTAGCTGTTGATGTTGGAGTTGGAACACAGGATATAATGTTTTATGATACAGATTATCCAATAGAAAATTCTATAAAAATGGTTATGCCCTCACCAACCAAGATACTTGCAAAAAGGATTCGAAAACACCACAATGATATTTTAATTAATGGTAATACAATGGGTGGAGGTCCGGTTAATAAAGCAATAGAAAATCATATTAAAAGAGGATACAAAGTTCTTATGACTGAAAATGCTGCGCGGACGGTTCGAGATGATTTAAAACGTGTAAAGTCACTAGGTATAGAAATTGTACCTGAAAGAGAACATCATCCGGAACTTGGAAGGGTGGAACTCAAAGATATAGATTTAGATTCAATAAAAGAGTCATTATCCAAATTTGAAGTAAAATTGGATTTTGATTACATTGGTATTGCAATCCAAGATCATGGATATCTGGAAGGAGTAGGAGATCGGAACTTTCGATTCATGAAAATAAAAGAAAAACTTAATGTTCCAAGGTATCCTGAAGAATTTGCTTATTATGATAAGGTTCCAGAATATTTCACCAGAATGAATGGTGTTTTAAACACTTTAAAGGGTTATAAACCAATTATTATGGATTCAAAGTTTGCATCAATATGCGGTGCTACGTGTGATCCTATTGTTAAAGAGTTAAATAGTTATATTGCTATTGATATAGGGAATGGACATACCCTTGCTGCTGCATTTGATAATGGAAAAATAATTGGTGTTTTTGAGCACCATACAAAATCACTAGATCCCAAAAAAATTAAATATCTCATTGAAAAACTTATTGATGGAACAATAACTCATAATGAAGTTCATGATGATGGTGGCCATGGTGCCTGGACTACAGCTCCAATGGATAATATTGAATGCGTAATTGCAACAGGACCAATGAGAAGAATACTGCAGAAAACTGGCATGAAAGTTCATTATGCGGCTCCTGCAGGGGATGTAATGATGGCTGGTCCAGTAGGACTTATTAAAGCAATAATGTCAAGACATACAGATTAATACAAATAAATACTATGCATTTAATTTAAACATTTATTTCAATAAATCAAAGGATGAATCATGATACTCGATCCACACATACACAGTACCTACTCCAGTGATTCTACTGCATCCCCGAGGGATATAGTTAAAAAAGCAAGATCTATAGGTTTGGATGCGATAGCAGTAGCAGATCACAACACAATTAAAGGGTCACTTGCTACAATTGAAGAGGCAAGAAACTATAAAGACTTTGTTGTTGTGCCTGCAATGGAAATAAGCTCAAATAAAGGGCATATTGTGGCATTGGGAATAAAAGAAGATGTTCAACAGGGATTATCTCCAGAAGAAACTGTTGAAACAATTAGAGAACTAGGTGGAATAGCAATAGCCGCACATCCATTTGTTAGTTACAGGGAAGGATTATGTGACAATGTTAAAGAACTGGATATAGATGCCATAGAAACACTTAATTCTAGATATGTTTTCGGATATTCTAATTGGCGTGCAAAAAATCTAGCAGAAAAAAGAAATCTCCCTGAAATAGGATCCAGTGATGCTCACTTTTTAGGGGCTATAGGAAGTTGCGTTACAGAGTTAGATGCTAATTTTACCTATGAAAGTATAATTGAAGTGATTCTATCTGGAAAAACTAATGTATTTGGTGATAGAACCCCATTACCACTTATTTTGAAAGAAGTTATTAACAAAAAAATCAAGAGAATTGGTTAAAAGTATTCAGAAAATCATAACAGCCATAACTTAATGAATTATTAAATTTTTTAGAATAAACAACCATAATTTTAAATCGTTAAGCTCCATATTAAAATTATGATATTCGATTTCTTTCAGGGAATACTTGAATACATTCGACAAAACTTTGTTTACCTTCACCCAGGATACACTATACTCAACACTGTAGTATTTGGTATAATACTCGGTATTTCTATTCTACTAATTATTAAAATGTTTAAATATATTAAAAAAGATCCAGCCGACCTTATGATCCCACTGATTCCATTCATATTTTTTGGATCAAGTGCTAGAGCATTGGTTGATAATAATATTTATCCACTTACTTATATTCTTGTAACACCAGGGATATACATTTTTACGGGACTCATGGCGATTTTTACTGTATTAGCTTCAGTTTATATTGAGAAAAAAACCAATTTTGATTATAGATATATTATAATAACAGTAGGGGCTGTTATTTGCATACCAAATATATTATTTATGGGTCCGATTAATATTATCGCAACTTTACAAGTAGTGGGAGTTTGGGCCCTAATATCTTCGATATTTGTGCTTTTAAAAAATAAATGGTCTTTATTGAAGAATAAATTCAATTTAAGCGTTCTAATGGCGCATCTTTTCGATGCATCTTCCACATACATAGCAGTTGATTTCTATGGCTACAGTGAACAACATGTTCTTCCAAGTGCGCTCACAGGATTAGTTGGATCTGCAATTGTCATGTTCCCACTCAAAATAGCAGTAATATTAGGTGCATTGTATATTATAGATAGCTATATTGAAGACAGAACAATTGCTAATATGCTGAAACTAGCTATATTCATTTTAGGCCTTGCTCCTGGTCTAAGAAATTTCCTAAGTCTTATCATGGGTACTTGAGGAAATTAGTAATTGAATGGAGTTTACATAATTTGTTATTCATAGAACAATTAGTATAACAAATTTTTTTAAACGCATAAATCATATATATAATTAATATGGTCAAACTAAATGAGGTCTTTCAATGTATGTAGAAACAGTGAAAAAGACTATGAAACTCCCGAAGACAGTTAGAATTTTTGATACCACTCTAAGAGATGGTGAACAAACTCCGGGAGTAGCAATAACAGTCGACGAAAAGATAAGAATTGCAAAAAAATTAGATAAACTAGGTGTTGATACCATGGAAGTAGGGTTTCCTGCATCTTCGCCTGGTGAAATGAGAGCAGCGCGTGAAATTTTAAAACTGGGACTTAACTCCCAAATATGTGGTTTGGCAAGGGTATTGCGTTCTGATCTTGACGCTGCAATAGACACTGGCGTTGATTATATACATACGTTCATAGGAACTTCTCCTCTTCATAGAGAATACAAACTTAAAATGAGCCAAGAGGAAATTCTCAGTAAATCAGTTGAATCAATAGAATATATAAAGGATCATGGAATAACTGCAGAGTTTTCTGCAGAGGATGCAACAAGGACAGAATTTAGCTATCTTAAAGAGATATATAATGCTGTTGAAGAAGCAGGGGTGGACTACATTAATGTGCCGGATACCGTAGGTGTAATGGTTCCTGCTTCTATGAGATGGATTATTTCGGAAATTAAAAAAACCATTAAAGTTCCCATCAGTGTGCACTGTCATGATGACTTTGGAATGGCTGTAGCCAATTCTTTGAGCGCTGTTGAAGCTGGAGCTAGCCAAGTTCATGTTACTATTAATGGTCTAGGTGAAAGAGCAGGCAATGCTTCCCTTGAAGAAGTTGTTATGGCATTAACATCCCAATATAACATTAAAACTAATATTAATACAAAACTTTTAGTAGATACATCTGAATTTGTTTCTAGAATTACTGGTATTAAAATGCCTCCAAACAAAGCTATAGTTGGCGAAAATGCATTTGCACACGAAGCAGGGATACATGTACATGGAGTACTCCAAAAAGCAGAAACATATGAACCAATCACGCCTGAAATGGTTGGACATACTCGTAGAATTGTTTTAGGTAAACACACTGGTGCTAATGCAATAAAAGCAAAACTTGAGGAATATGGGATTGAACTTAATGAAGATCAATTTTTTAAGGTATTCGATCAAATAAAAAAGCTTGGTGATAAGGGGAAATGTGTAACAGATGCAGATTTAAAGGCAATGTCAGAAACTGTTCTTGGTAGAGCTCAAAAGGAAATAGTGAAGCTTGAAGGATTTTCAGTAATGACCGGTGACAATGTAATGCCAACTGCTACTGTCAAGCTTAATATTGATGGGACAATAAAAACTGCTGCAAAAACGGGTGTAGGGCCGGTTGATGCTGCTATAAATGCAATACAAAGTTTAGTGGGGGAAACTGCAGATATTGAACTTAAAGAATATAATATTGAAGCAATTACTGGAGGTACAAACGCTCTTGCAGAGGTTTTCGTTATAATGGGTGATAATAATGGAAACCAGGCAACAGGAAGATCCACTACTGATGATGTTGTACTGGCAAGTGTTGAAGCGGTTTTAGATTCAATTAACAAGATACTTATTGAACGTTAAATAAATTAAATCATTAAATAACTGAAAACTTTCTTTGGGGGATAAAGTGGATGGGATCAAAGATTCTGGTAGTTGAAGATGAAAGAATCACTGCAGAGGATATAAAAAGTGGCCTAGAAAGTGCAGGCTATCAGGTTCCTGCATTGGTTTCTTCTGGAAAAAAGGCCATAGAACTAGCAGGAGAGGTTAAACCAGATTTAGTTCTTATGGATATAAAATTAAAGGGTAAAATGGATGGAATAGAGGCAGCAGGGCAGATTAAATTGCATTATGATATCCCAGTTATCTACTTAACTGCATATTCGGATGAATATACTGTACAGCGGGCCAAAATTACAGAACCTTCAGGATATATTATTAAAGAATCAACAGGTTTATTGAAAAAGCCTTTTGAGGAGAGCGAACTTCACACAGCTATTGAAATTACTCTTTACAGGCATAAAATGGAGAAAGATCATGATATCCTATTGGCAGCGATGCTAAAAAACATCAACGAAGGTGTGATTGCAACTAATGTAGAGGGTAAAATAAAACTAATGAATACTGTTGCTGAGGGGATAACAGGTTGGAAAATTGAAGAAGCTATGGGAAAAGATTTAAGAGACGTATTTACTCCTTTAAATCATATTATAAAAACATTTAAAGATCTAAGACTGAAAAACGAGATTTCAGCAGAGGATACATTATTAAGATCAAAAGAAGGACAAAGTATTCTAGTTAAATGTAATTTTAAAGTAATTAAAGGGGATAATAAGGATATTAACGGTTATATTCTTGTATTTAATCGTATAATGGCTTAATAATAGGGAAAATGCCAATAGTCCATAGTGAGGATGAGAGTATTATTAATGGATTCAGGAAACCAAGAAAATTAGGATAAAAGTTTCCAGCCATATTTGCTACTGTGAAGATGATACGAACCACATATGTTATTATGGATATTAAATCTAAGGTGAATTGTGATATTGAGGCAGTATATACTATGGGATCAAATTTTTCTATTCAGGTAATTTAACCTCATATACTGATAAAAATACGGTTTGACGTGTTGAAACAACTAAACCTTCAGTATTTATATTAATTATTTTAATGATCTTTATCAGATAGATATAACTCTTTAAATGGATGCAAGAGGGTTTATATTTCTGAATCTATTTGTAAATACAAAAAGAAGCTCTCCAAGAACATAAAATTTATATATTATTAATATATTTAAAAAGCAGGGTATTTTATGGAGGGTTTAAACGAATGTCAGTGGAAAATATTGTATACATTGGAAACAAACCGGTAATGAACTACGTTTCAGCTGTTGTAACTCAAATGAATGGGGGATTTTCAGAAGTAACTTTAAAAGCAAGAGGCAGGGCAATTAGTAGGGCTTTTGATGTTGCGGAAATAGTGAAAAACAGATTCTTAACAGATGTTGAAGTTTTAAATATAAATATTTCAACAGAGGAAATTTTAAACAATGAAGGATCATCTTCAAATGTTTGCAATTGAAATATTGCTTTCTAGACAAGTTTAACTCCTTATGAAATTAACCTATTAAAAATTCTAGATTTTTTTTTAATACAATTAACCTGTACATCTTAATAAAAATATTAATTAGTAAAATCAAAGGCATTAATATGAAAATTGGATTTTCAACACTCGCACTTTTCATGAGTTCATTTGAGCAATTCTTAGAAACAGCTTCAAAAGATGGATTTCAGCTTATAGAAATATTATGCGAGGGTCCTTACTGGCCTAGAAATTTATTATCCCTTGAAAAAGTTGATTTAGATGTCTTTAATTCGTATGATATCGATGTGTACTTACATTCACCAACCATAGATCTAAATCCTGCAAGTTTAAATCCTGGAATTAGGGAAGAAACCCTTAAACAACTTAAAGAAACAGTTGATTTTGGAATAAAAATTAATGCAAAGGCAATTACAACTCATCCTGGCCTAATCCATAGGTTTGAAGAAAGAGTAAGAAAATATGGAATGCAACATTCAATTGAAACCCTAATTAAAGCAAATGATTATGCAATGGGAAGAGGTATTAAATTCTCTATTGAAAACATGCCCAATAAATATGCTTATTTCTGTAACAATGCTGAAGAACACCAATTTTTTATTAAGGAATGTGGTTCATATGCCACCATAGATACGGGCCATGCAAATACTACTAAAGATGTTAAATCATTTTTTAAAATGAAAAAAATTGCTTACTATCACTTGAATGATAATAATGGGGAAAAAGACCAACATCTACCATTAGGTGAGGGAAATTTTGATCTTAAACTGCTTAATGGTGTAAATAAAGGTATTATTGAATTAAATAGTTATCCAAATATTCTTAAAAGCAGAGATTTATTAATATCCTCAAATATCGGATAAATCAAGCGTGTTATGTTATTATTCAATTATTTAACTTATTGTTAGGGAAGGAGGGTGATTTATGGTAAGTAAAGTTTATTTTACTGATTTTAGATCTAGAACAGACGTCGATAATAAGATTAACAAAATAAAAATACTTTTTGAAGCAGCTAACTTCAGAGGATTAATGAATAAGGATGAATTGGTGGCTGTAAAACTACATTTTGGAGAAGAAGGTAATGATTCATATATTAGCCCAGTATTAGTTCGACAAGTTGTTGACAAAATATATGAAGCTGGTGCAAAACCATTCATAACCGATACTAACACCCTTTACTTTGGAAGTAGGCACAACTCTCTAGATCATATAAAGACGGCTATTCTCCATGGTTTTGATTATGCAGTTTCTGGAGCACCTTTAATTATTGCAGATGGTCTTTTGGGTACTTACTCACACAATATAAAAATAGAACAGAAACATTTTGAACAGGTTAAAATTGCAGGAGACATAGAAAATGCCGATTGTATGATAGTTATGTCACATTTCAAAGGGCATGAAATGGCAGGTTTTGGCGGGACTATAAAAAATCTTGCAATGGGATGTGCATCAGCAGAAGGCAAATTGGAACAACATGAATGTGTAAAACCAATTATAATGGAGGGCTGTACTTCTTGCGGTATATGTATTAAATCCTGTCCTTTAGATGCATTGTGTTTAAATGATCAAGGGGCTATAATGGATTATGATCGATGTATAGGATGTAATAACTGTATATCTGCATGTTCTGAATCTATAATTAAACTAAATTATGAAAACATGAACGAATTCATTGAAAAAATGACTGAATATGCATTAGGTGTAGTTAAAAGTAAGAAAGGTAAATTAGGATACATGAATTTTTTGATGAATATAACTCCGGATTGTGATTGTCTTCCTTGGAGTGATAGTCCAATAGTTCCAGATATTGGGATATTGGTATCAGATGATCCTGTAGCGCTAGATGCTGCTAGTTATGATCTAGTAAATCAGCAGATAGGTTTCAAAAATTCAATGCTCCATCATCATTATCTTGAGGGAGAAGATAAGTTTAATGGGGTTTGGGATATGGTGGATGGCCATGTGCAGATTAATTATGGACATAAAATAGGTCTTGGAAACCCAGAATATCAATTAATTGATATTAGCTCAAAAAAATAAACTATTAATTATTAAAGTATTATTTGAGGCTTCTTAATTTTTTTAACCAATTTATTGAATATCCCTTAATTGATAAACAAATTTCTTTATTTGGATGTCATTGAATATATGGACTGAAAACGTTCAATCCTACTTTAATTATTAAATTTTTCGATTTAACTTCAATCACAAATAATAAATAATAAAGAACATTATGTGTTAGATAATGGAGCTATAAATGAAGCTAATCGAGTTATAAATATTTTATAATTAGTTAATAGTAGGAGGATGATTTTATGGATTTTGCTTATGTTTTCTTTTTCCTAACAATATTCGTGGCAATTTTATATATTTTTATTTCAAAATTTAAAAATAAACCATTAGGTAAAAAGAGAATTGTTGAAATTTTTCTATTAACATTTTTAGTTTTGTCAGTGGGTATTGGTAGTATATGGGCTTTTATTGGGCATTATTTCCTTTCTGCACAAGTCGCTGCCAGTATTGGATGGGCTTCAGGTAATCCATTCCAGCAAGAAGTAGCATTTGCAAATCTAGCAATTGGGGTACTTGGTGTTCTATGTTACTGGTTTAGGGGTAATTTTTGGACTGCAACAGTTATTTCAAGTTCTATATTTTTATTGGGAGATTCGTATGTTCACATTATGAATATGTTTCAATTTGCAAATTATGCACCGGGAAATGCAGGTTCAGTTTTGTATATGGATATAATTGGCCCTATCATCATTATAATACTTTTAATTGTTTATAGGGCAATGGAGAAAGAGGCCATTAAAAATTCAATTAAAAGCCTTGAAAATTCCCTTAAAAAAGAATAGGGTTTATTAAATTTTTAATTTGATTAACTTTCATAATAACGGATTAAGGAGTTTGTAGGGTATGGCCAATTGATAACAAAAAAAGCGTTTGGATGAGTACTAAACGCATTGAAACACTTATTGATGGCGTTTTTGCTATTGCACTGACTTTACTTGTTTTAAATATTGATTTACCCAACATAATGGGTCTGTTAATGATCCAGTGCTCTGGCAGTATGTTGTAAATTTGAGTCAGCAGCTTTGGATATATGCTTTTAGTTTTTTATTACTTTCAAGTTTCTGGAGGGCAAATCATCTACAGTTTTTCTTTATTAAAGAGGCAGATAGTAATCTTATTTGGATAACTGTTCTTTGGTTGATGTTTATTGCTTTAGTTCCATTTTCAACAAATTTTGTTAGTAATTATGGTAGCCATTCCATTCCCATGTTTTTCTTTAATTTAAACATGCTTATTATTGGAGTATTCTATATTTTGATCTGGACATATGTTAGTAAAAAGAATTATTTTTATGAAACTGTGGATAAGAAACAATTGAAGTTAATTAATAGGATAAATTATATTCTACCTATAGTTGCACTAGTTGCAATTGGCGTTACATTTGTAAAACCTTCTTGGAGCCCTTATTCATATTTTCTGATTTTTATCTTGAGGATGAATATTAAAAGAATTAGTAGACTATAATGTTGGGGAATATTTTTCTACAGTAGAATAAAGATAGGTATATTTTAATTTACAAATTGAAATATTAAACAATAATTTCTACTGTAGAATTTAATTTATATATATTTGGTTTAAATAATTATATGATCTCATAAATAACTAAAAATCAATATTAAGGAGTTCTCGGATATTTTTAATAACATAATCTGCAGCATTATAGACTTTTTCCGGAGTTATTTCATTTTGTTGAAGTGTTAAAACTCCCACATCTGCTTCTTCAAGTGCTAATATGTCATTAGAGCTATTACCTACCATCATGACTTTATATTTGCTCTTCAAATCTTTTATAATTTCTTCCTTTCTTCTTGAATTCGCTGTATCAAATACATTTTCCTGAGGTACATTAATGAACTTTGCAAGTTGTTCAAGAGAAGTTTTTCTATCTCCTGAAGCTACAAAAATATCTATTCCTCTATTTTTAAGTTCATTAATAACAAATGGAACTTCTTTAAAAATTCGTCCTCCGGCTGTTATGGTAAATTCAATTTTACCAGTTTTCATATTTACTATGAAACCTGATCCACTGCAAATATGAACATTATATTTTTTTTCTACTACAGAACAATACGTGTCTTGAACATCACTTATACAAGATTTATCATCTTTAATTGCTTCTAAAAGTTCATCTTTACTAATATCAACTTTAGAATAGCTAATATCAAAGTCTACATCGTTCTTTTTCAGGAAATGTCTGATGGTTTGATCGGGCTTTGCTTTATTGATACATTTTGAAGGGTCTGTCTGAAGAACAACCAAAGCACGATTTTCATCACGATCTACAACATCAATAGAAGCAACATTATCACATATGGCTCCAGTTCTAAGATCTTTAATGGCCTTGTAACGCTTTATAAGTGTACCTGAGTTATCGAAGACAACTGTTTTCATTTTTACCATCTCAAAAGTTTATTGTTTCATATTACATAAAACTATTAGGTAATTGATCTAAATTTAAATTTTATTATTAATATTAATTTGATAACTAAAATCCTACTAATACTAAATTAAATTAATTTTTGGGCATTCAACAAGAAATAAAGGCCTAGTATCATTAAAAAAATTCCACTAATATTCATTATAAATTTGTAATGTTTTTCAGTCATAATCTGCGATCCTCTGCTAGTGAAAAATGATACTCCACTGAACCAGCTTAAATCCGAAGCCCAGTGCCCTACAAGAAATCCTAAAACACCAAATATTCCTGCAAGTTCCAGTCCTTTAAAAATAAATGCCCATCCAATGGTGGCCCACCATATGAAAAAGAAGGGGTTTGAAACACTTGTAAAAAAACCACTTAAAATAGGACCATAGTCCTTCTTAATTCCATTATTTTCTTTTAATTCGCTAAGTGAATTGGATGATCTCGTTATTCTAAAACCCATTAACAATATCATAGTACCAACTAAAGTACCAATAAAGAATACGGCAGTACTTGACCCAATGAACCATCCAAGTCCTGCAAATATAAGCAATATTAAGGCTATTTCTGCAATATAATGTCCGATAACAATCAAAGGTCCAGCAATAAATCCCCTTTTTAGAGAATCTGAAATAGTAACAGTTAACATTGGCCCCGGCACTAAGGCACCGGACAGACCGACTGCAAATGAAGTAATTATAAACAGTATTATTTCAATCAAATTATCAACACCAACTACAAAATAGAATTTGAACTTAAATAAAATAAATTTGATTTATTACAGAATTCTAAAGAATAATAAATTAAGATAAGAAAGAGTTAACAATCGTTTAAAACCTTCATGATCTCAGACAGATGATAATCAATGGTTTCCATTTGTTTTTTATTGAAAGACTTGGATCTTATTAGGAATCTATAACGTTCAAACACATGGCCCATTTTGTTAAGAACTTCCGTTCTATGTATCTTCTGTTCGTACATTAAACCACCAAATTATAATTAATTTTAAACTTTATATACTTATGTCTGATTATTAGTCAAGGAAATTGATATTACTACCTATACCTCTTTCAAGGGCTTTTTCATAGACTTTCCATGCTGTAATAACATCCTGAACAGCTAGTCCTGTTGAGTCAAATATGGTTATATCTTCATCCGAAACTCTACCAGGATTCTTACCAATTATTACATCTCCTATCTTTGCTGATATATCTTCTCTTGTGAGAATACCTTCAGCAACTGGTACATTAATTTCACCACTATGTCTGGCTTGTTCCCAGCAATCTATAAATACCTTAGATTTTTTAAGTAATGCAGATTCAAGTTCCTGTTTTCCTGGAGCGTCTGCACCCATTGCATTTATATGAGTTCCTTCACTTATCCATTCTGCCTTTAAAATAGGTTTATTGGCTGGTGTTACAGTTACAATTACATCGACATCTTTCACAGCTATTTCTGCAGTTTCAACTGCCTTTACATTAATACCAAATCTTTCATTGGCCAATTTAGCGAAATTTTCCCGGGATTTACATGTCCTACAGAAAACTTGGGCATTTTCAATATTCATAACTTCTTTAAGGGCCATTAGTTGGGTAAAAGCTTGTTTACCTGCTCCTATAATTCCCAATGAGGTTGAATCTGACCTTGCCAGATATTTAGTACCAACACCAGCTGCAGCACCAGTTCTCATATTAGTGATCCAAGTACCATCCATAACTGATATAGGAAAGCCAGTTTTTGGATCAAAAAGCTCTATTACACCCATAACAGTTGGTAAATCATGATCAAGCGGATTACTAGGGTGAACATTAACACATTTAACTCCTGCCTGATCCATATCCTTAACGAAACAAGGCATAATACGCAGATCACCATGGTATTTTTTAAAAAACAAGTATTTCTTGGCGGGCATCTGAACTCTTCGATTTGCATGCATACTATATGCTGTTTCAACAGATTCAATAACTTCATTCATTTCTATTAGTTGTTTTATTTCGCTCTGTTTCAATAGAAGTGTTTCATACATTGTAGCACCTTTCATGAATTTTAATATGATATATGTTTTATATCCAATTTGGGAATTAAATTTCGATTAATATTTTATTTAAATTGACATTTAATAATCAATAATAGAATAGACTTAATTAAAAAATAATGATAATTTAATTTGTTATGGTGAAAAAAAGTTTAGAATATTATAAAACTTAAATTGGGTTACAATATGGAAATCGACGTGAAAAAAAGGTTTTGGGAAGTGGATTCACTCCGTGGTTTGGCAATAATCACAATGATAACATATCATTTCCTTTTTGATATCACATTTTTTGGTGTATACCCTTTTGAAGTTAATTCTGGATTTTTATGGTATTTTGCACGTGCAACTGCATTCACATTTATATTTTTAATGGGTGTTTCATTGACTCTGAGCAATTCAAGATCAATGATAACTGGTGAATACCCCGAAGGAGGATTACTCAAAAAATATCTTAAAAGAGGTCTTAAAATATTTTCATTAGGCCTTCTAATAACATTTGCAACATGGATTTTTATACCCCAGGAGTTTATAATATTTGGAGTGCTCCATTTTATTGGAATATCTATTATTTTGGCTTATCCATTTATAAAACGAAAATATCTTAATTTGATCTTAGGAATATCCATTATTCTACTTGGAATTTATCTTGGAAATTTCAATTTTGATTTCACATGGCTTATGTGGCTTGGTTTCATACCCAACAATCTTCAAACTGTAGATTACTTCCCATTAATCCCCTGGTTTGGAGTTGTTTTGTTAGGATTATTTTTTGGAGGAATACTATACAAAAATTATCAGAGGCAATTTAATCTTCCTGATCTTTCCAGTAATTATATCATTAGGGGTTTTTCATTTTTGGGAAGAAATTCACTTATAATCTATTTGATACATCAACCAATACTAATAATTCTTTTATATCTTTTAGGAGTAGTTAATATCAATCACTTATTTTAATGTTAACTAAGATTTTCATTGTCTTATAAACTGATCAAAAATTATAATATTAAAGTATATTAAAAACAAGAACAAATTAAGAATCACTTTACAAAAAGCAGTAATATTTATATTCTCCCATATTAATTACAGGTGTGACTATGAAACTATTGGATAAGTCAGAATTAATTAAAAATCATGAAATCACAGCATTAGAAAACCTTGAACAATTTTGTAACAATATCGACGCGAACAATGGTCGTTATAATGCCTTTTTAGAAATAAATAAGAATTCAGCAATTGACTGTGCATCAAATATTGATTCAAGAATTAATAACGATGAAACAGTTGGAAAACTTGCAGGGTTGGTTGTTGGAATTAAAAGCAACATCAATGTTGAAGATTTTCATATAACAGCCGCTTCAAAGACCCTTGAAAATTATCTTGGAAGCTATGATGCAACAGTAATAAAAAGAATAAAGGAAGAAGATGGAATTATTATTGGAATGACCAATATGGATGAATTTGCTGCAGGAAGTTCCACTGAAACATCATATTTTGGCCATACTGAGAATCCCGTTGCACTTGGCAGGATTCCTGGAGGTTCAAGTGGAGGCAGTGCAGTGGCAGTGGCAGCAGAAATGTGTGACTTGGCTATTGGATCTGATACTGGCGGTTCAATTAGAAATCCTGCATCTCATTGTGGATTAATAGGATTTAAACCCACATATGGGATGGTTTCTAGGCAGGGACTTATGGATCTTGCTATGAGTTTCGATCAGATAGGACCTTTTGCAAGAGATCCTGGGGGAGCTGCATTGATGCTGGAAGTTATTGCAGGTTACGACAAAACAGAGTGCACATCATTGGACTTGAAAATTCCAAACTTCACAAATTCTGTAAAAAACTGTGAAGATTCCATTAAAGGGATGAGAGTAGGTGTAGTAAAACAATTCTTTGAAGTGTCCGATGATAAGATAGTCAATATAATTGAAGAATCCATTGATAAAATGAAAGAGATGGGGGCAGAAGTAGTTGAATTAAGCTTCGATTATATTGATTTATGCTTACCTACCTACTACCTCATAAACTATGTCGAGTTTTTCTCTGCAACTAGGAAGTACGATGGAAGGAAATATGGTAACAGAATCGAAGATGTATGTGGCGAAGAAGTTTTGAGAAGGATTCATATGGGTTCTTATATCAGTCAAAAAGAGTTCAGCGGTAGATATTATAAAAAAGCACTACAAGCTAGATCTTTAATTAAAAGAGAGGTTAACAAGCTCATCAATGATGTGGATGTAATGGTTGGTCCAACTGTTCCAAAATTACCTCATAAAATTGGTACCACATTGGACCCTCTGGATATGTATTCATACGATGTTCTGACGGTAATAGCTAACCTCGCAGGAATACCGGCTGCAAGTACTCCGGCAGGTGATGTTCGCGGTATACCAGTTGGTCTTCAGATCCAATCCAAACCACTTGATGATGCAAAGATAATTGGAATGATGGCTGCCTTAGATGTTATGGATTAAATTTTCTTCCATCTAAATTCTTTTTTTAAATTTTTTCTTTGATTATTATTTTGCGGTTTTATAAGACAAAGCATTTAAGGTAAAAATATCTAAGCTATCTTAAGAGAATAAAGAATCTTTAAAAATAAAAAGAAATGAATTTATTACATTATTTTTAAAATCTTATCGTAAAATATTTTTAATGGCATTAATACTTGCTATATTAGGTATCTGCATATTGGTTTACATATTCATGGTTACCTACATGTTTACAAGGAAGAAATCTTTCAGTAACAAAATCTGCATTATGGATAATTGTAAACCAGATAGGAGGAATTATTGGCCTAATATCTTTTGGTTATGTTGTAGATAGATTTGGTCGAAGACCCGCATTTTCATCATTTGCAATTGCTATGGGGTTAATAATGATTACAGTATTTTGGGATAATATTGCAAATTATCCTCCGTTAATATTTGTGTTTATGTTTATTATAGGTATAGGAACAGGTATTTATGGGGGATACGGTCCCATAGTTTCTGAATTATTCCCTACAGAAATAAGAAGCACGGCTATGGGGGCAGGTTTCAATTTAGCAAGAGGCACCCAATTTTTAACACCCATTTTATAGCATTAATTGCAGTTCAGTATGGATTGGGTAGCGGAATCTTTCTGGGATCTATTTTCGCTTTAAGTGTTGCCATATTCATATGGACATTCCCCAAAACAAAGGCAATTGATCTAGAAAACTTGGAAAAACAAAATTGATTTTATTCATTAATGAAAACATTTAAGATTATGTTTCATAAAAATAGCAAAAGATGAAAAAAATAGGTCTTCTCTATGTAAAGGGCTCATTGCCAATGTTTGAAACCTTTGGAAATTTACCAACACACATTTTAAAAAATAATGGGATGGTTAATGGGAAAAAGGCACATAAAGAGTTAGATGGTTTAATAATCCCTGGTGGAAGTATAATTGAATCAGAAAGTGTAAAAAATACTTTAATGATCGAGATCAGGAAAATAGAAAGGGAAGGTAAATTCATTTTTGGAATGTGCTCAGGATTCCAACTTCTTGCAAACCAAACAGACATAGGAAGAAAATCTCCATGTGCAATTGAAAAAAAGGGTCTTGGTATTTTAGACGTTTCATTCAGTCCAATGATAGGCACAGACCGAGTTGAAGCCGAAATTATTGATAATTCATTTTTAACAGAAGATCTGGTTGGAAATAAAATCACAGGGTTTCATTGCCACACCTACGGTAATATAACTGGAAATGCTAAGCCAGTACTAACTTCAAATGTTAAAAGAACAGACTACACTAATGATCCTCGTGAACTACTTTCAGGAGTTAGAAATGATGAAGGTAACGTTGTGGGAGTTATGGTTCACGGGGCCCTTGATGAGAATACATCACTAGTAGAAAATATCCTTAAATTTTTAGATTGCAATGAAGATAATATTTTATCAATCAAAAACAACAATCAAAAACTCTTGAATCAGATTAAAAGGGAAGTAGGAATTGAAACAGGAGTTAAAGTTAAAGAAAATATTTCAAATATTTCATATAACGATTCATACCCTCGGATCATAATGATGGCCAGCACAGGTTCTGATTCTGGAAAAACATTCATTACAACGGGTTTGACGGGTATTCTAAAAAAAAGAGGTTATAAAGTAGGTGTTCTTAAAGTTGGTCCAGATATCAGGGATATCGTTCCTTCGTTATACTTGAATAAAGAGAAGATGGAAAGATTTTCATCAATTAAAATAGGATCTCTAGGATGGAAAGATTTATTTGATGTTTTGGAAGATATTAAGGGCCATAATTATGATATAATTATTATTGAAGGGGTTATGAGTGTTTTTACAGGAATTTTAAATGAAAAAATACCGTTTTCATCTGCCGAAATTGCAATGGCTTCAAATATTCCGGTTTTAATGGTTTCTCCATGTAACAAGGGAGGTATAGAAACTGCGGCAGTAGATATTGCTGCACATGTGGATAGAATGGATAAATTGGGCATAAACACGGCAGGTGTTATTCTCAATAAGGTCTACGATGAAAAAATTGCAGAATCTACTTTTAAATTCATAAAGAGTAAGACGGGTATTGACTTCCTGACACTAGTGCCAAAGGTCAAAATCACTGAAAGGGGGAACATGCCCGAGGTTGAAATAAAACTTGAAGATTTTTGTTTAAATGCAATGAAAACAGTTGAAAAATATTTAGATGTTGATAAAATTTTAGAATTAGCAGCAAAACCAAAATTTAAAGAGTATATGGAATATAAAGAGATTTTAAACAGATTTTCAAGTTGATAAATCATATCCATAATATCAATTGACAAAAAAAATGGGGTTTATCCACTCTTTTTAAAGTCATTGTATGCTTCTATGAGATCTGCACCACTCATAAAGACCAACCCATGTTCTTCAGCATACATTTTTGCTTCTGCTGTTGGTAATGAACCGCCAGTTTTATCATCCATCATTTCACAACATACTGCTACTTCTGTAAGGCCTGCCATTTCCATCAGAGCAATACTCATCTCAGTATGTCCTTTCCTGTTAATAACATGACCTTTAGCTGATCTAAGAAGAGTTACATGTCCAGGGGCCCTGAAATATTTCCCAAATTCACTCTGTTTACCATTTTTGCATAGTAATGCAAGTTCTTTAATTGTACATGCACGGTCATTGTCGGTTATGCCTGTGAAAGTCTTCCTATGATTTACTGTAATTGAGAATGCTGACTTTTCGTCGTATGGAATGTCATTTGGGTTAAGTTCTCCTAGCACAGGATATTCTGAACTTGCAATTTCCATTATATCTGTCATGAAGGGCACTCCTAATGCATCTGAATTTTCAGAGGAAAGAGGCACGCAGAAAAGTCCACCCGCATCATTTCTTATTTGGGTCATGTACTGTGGGGTCATGAACTCTGCTGCAACTATCATATCAGTTTCACGTTCCCTGTTATCACTGTCAAATACCAATACAATTTCTCCATTCTTTAATGCTTTCAATGCTTCGTTTATCATAGATAATCACTCTTAAATTATTTTTATATATTTTTTAATCAATGGTTCAAAATTTTGTTGAACAAATTTCATTTTTAGGAATAGATACCTTTCAATCAATTTTAACAGATACTTGGTTTCCATCTTTAAGGTTTAAATATTTTCTAAGATTTTTATTTGAAATAAATTCTATAACATCCTCTGTATGCTTCGTTTTTGCTGGAAATACAATGGCTCCATTTACCTCACCATTTAAAACTGCTTTAATAAACTTAACATCTCCAAATTTACCTTCTCCATGTACTATGCCAAATTTTTCATTGGGTATGTCCATTATACAGGCAATTTCTTCTGGTCCAATCTTTATGTTCAAAGTTCCAACAAATGGTTTGAAATGAAGTTTTTCAAAGAACTGATCAATATAAAAATTTTGAGACATAAAATACGTGCCTTTTCCCATTCCTGAGGTTATAATTCCTTTTATTTCCATTGAATCACATTTAATTATTTATCGATCATTTTAAACTTAATTGCCTTTGCTAAAGGCTTCAAAGAGGTTTATTATTAATATCTCTGAAGTAGAATATAACTTTCTATATTGTATTCTTACAAAATAACCTTTTTGCAATTAAGTTAACTTAAATGAAGAATTAATTAAATAATTTTTTGGATTGATTTATTCCAATACTTCACAGTTTATAGTGCAGAACACAGGGCCCCTGATATCGATAACCTTATTGTTACCGGTTATGTAGTTTAATGCTACTTTATCTAGCTTTAAATTAACATCAGATATTGATTTTGATAATGTTGTTCTAATACTCAGTTCTTGAGCTCCGCTAACAATCATTTCCTCTATTTTGTATGAAGCATATGCAGAGACACCATCCATATAACTAATACCCGTTGGAATTCCATTTTCAACAGCTTTTACAGAGATTTCATCGTTTATATCTGTTTCAGGTACTCCTACAATGTTACCATCATATATGTATATATTGTTCCAAGCTGCAGGTCCAAGGAGTTTAGTACCATCTTCAGGTTCTAATATTGTAACTTTTATGTTTTTTCCCAAGAATTCTCCTTCAAATGCAGTAAACTGGCATGGTGAAGGGGTATTTCCATTATCTCTAGCTGTGGACAACAACTTGTCCATTAAATTTCTTCCTTCAGTGCTGAATGGGTAGTAATTAATGCATAACATTGTTGCAAGGGTCCTGTCTGACAAAAACCATTTTCCATATGTTTGGGGATAAACCATTTCACGAACATCTGTCTGGTTGTGAAGTATCATGGCTATTCTTTCGGCTCCTACTCCTAAATTCATTACTTCTTTATCTATACCATAGTGTGACAGAGCAATGGGGGAATAAATTCCAAAGGTTGCAACTTCAACCCACTCTTTAAGTTTGGGGTGGTAACCATAAACTTCAGTCTGTGTACCTGGAATATAGTATTTAGATTTTTTCTCGTCTGGCATGTATTTGAACTTTTGAAATCCAAAATGTTCAAGCACGCTCTCTGAAACAGCCATTCCCATGTCAAGATTTACATCATTATCTGCCCATACACATGAAGCTGAGTGATAAGTCATAAGGTGGCTTAAATCTTCTCTCTGTTCCCTTCTGAAACATCTGTCTATTGAAAAGAGTTTGATTGGAAGTTTGTCCTTATTATGTAATGATTGAAGAGTTAGAAACCATCCTGATGTCATGTGGGATCTTAATGTGGTTCTACTTGGAATAGGTTTAAGTTCACGAAGCTCTGGGAAAACGTTTTCAAGTATTCTGAGTCCTAGAGCATCTTCAACCTCGAGTGCGTTCGAAACATCGTGAACTAGATCATCTCCACTTTCATCTCCCTTTTTATAGCTTCTAAAAATATCTTTTAAAGACTGAATTTTTTCTTCGTTAAGTGAAACACCAACCTCTTCAATTACCTCAATTTTATCCATTCCTATACCAATATCTGGTCTTGGAAGTCCTGCAAGGTAGAAACATCGATCTAGAACTGCAGGTGCCTCAGGTCCAAATTGTTTGTATATGTCCTCTTCATCAACAAAAACTGGATTTACTGTTTCATTGAACCCCAAGTTCAAATAAGTCTGTCTAAGTTCCCAAATGGTGTTGTAGAGCATATGGGATTTACCCGTTTCAAGGTGTATTCTTGGATATTCATTATCGTGATGGGGTTTTTTCAAGGTTTGGGCTGTTTCAACCCATGCTTTTTCAAAATCTTTTCTTGCAAGTTTTATTATTTCTTTTCTTTTCAGGACAAAGCCCCCATGATGATTAAGATAAATAATTATGCGATAAATGATCATTAATATAATTGAATTTTGTGTTGATCCTTTTTATATTTATTTTAATATTATCTTTAGTAAATAGCAACCGACAAAAAATAAATATTAATATGTATAATTCCTTATTATGGAAAAAGAGATACACGAATGTGATGTTCTGGTTATAGGATCAGGCGGTGCAGGATGCAGGGCTGCAATAGAATCACGAAAGTATAATTTAGATGTTATAATAGTTTCAAAAGGCTTATCATTTAAATCAGGATGTACAACACTTGCTGAAGGAGGATATAATGCTGCTTTTGGATATGTTGATTCAGAGGACAGTGTTGATTCTCATTTTCAAGATACAATGAAAGGTGGGGCATATTTAAATGATATGGAACTGGTTGAGATACTTGTTAAGGAAGCCAAAGACAGATTAATGGAACTTGAAGATTTTGGTGCAATCTTTGATAGACAAGAATCTGGAAAATTGAATCAAAGAGCCTTTGGTGGTCAAAGTTTCAGAAGAACTTGCTTCCAAGGGGATAGAACCGGCCATGAAATGATGATGGCTCTTAAAGAAGAAGTAACTAGGCAAAAAATAGATACTTTTGACGAATTGATGATAACATCTCTTTTAACGGATGAAAACAGTAAGAAAGTAATTGGGGCTGTTGGAGTATCCCTTAGAAATTCAAAAATAATTATTTTTAAATCTAAATCCACTGTAATTGCAAGTGGAGGTGCTGGATGGCTATATCCTGTTACATCAAATGCTATTCAAAAAACAGGGGATGGTTACAGCTTAGCATACAATGTTGGAGCTGATGTACTTGACATGGAACAAATCCAATTCCATCCAACAGGAATGTTGTATCCGGCATCTAGAAGAGGTGTTCTCATAACAGAAGCAGTACGTGGTGAAGGTGGAAAACTTTTCAATGTAAAAATGGAACGTTTCATGAAAAATTATGATGAAAGGGGTGAACTTGCTACACGTGATGTTGTTGCCCGTGCAATATACAACGAGATCAGAGAAGGAAGAGGAACAGATAATGGGGGTGTCTATTTGGATGTCACACATCTCCCAAATGAAATTATTGAAGAAAAATTAGAAACAATGCTGTTTCAGTTCATGGATATTGGTATTGATATTAGAAAACAGGCAATGGAAGTAGCACCAACTGCACACCATGTTATGGGAGGTGCGAGAATCAAACCAAACTGCGAAACAACGGTGAAAAATCTTTATGCTGCAGGCGAAGTTACAGGAGGAGTACATGGTGCTAACAGACTTGGAGGAAATGCATTAGCAGATACACAAGTATTTGGTAAAAGAGCTGGAGAATCAGCTGCAAAAAATGCTCTTTCATCAGAATTTATTTTTAATGAATTACAAGTGAATCAAGAAGAAGATAGAATTTCAAATATCTTTAAAGAGGGTGATATATATCCTCACGAAATTAAAACATCTCTCATGGAAACAATGTGGGAAAATGTGGCCATAATAAGAAATGAAAACGGTCTCAAATCAGCAATGAAGAAAATTGAAGAACTTCAAATGAAAACTTCAAATATGAATGTGCCTGAAGGAAGAGGTTTTAATAAAAATCTATTGGATGCATTAGAAATAAAGAATATGTTGATTGTTGCATCACTTGTAACACAATCTGCACTTTTGAGACGTGAAAGCAGAGGATCTCATTACAGGGAAGATTATCCTGAAACAGATGAAAGATGGAAAAGAAGCATAGTAATGAATAAAAATACAGATTTTAGTTATTTAAAAAGAGGTTTAAACTCTAGTTGTAAATTTTCTTAAACCATTTTTTTAAACAGAATAGATGAAATAATGTGGTTATTCAAATAAAAAAAAATAAATCATGCCCTGACCGGGACTCGAACCCGGGTAATAGGATCCGCAATCCTACGTGATATCCGCTACACTACCAGGGCCTATTTCTTGATTTTTTCAATTCCTATAGTTAGATAAAAACAAGAATCAAAGCAACATATATCAATTAACTCTTTTTCTATTTAAATTTTAACCTTAAATAATATTTATTTAGAATATATACTGCATCAATTTAATATAAAAAATACATTCTAAACCCATGGAACAATATAATACAACTGAACACCAGTCAATACCAGACCAAGAACAGCACCTGCCAGAACCTGATAAGGTGTATGTTTACCGAGCTTTACCCTACTCCACATAACCAACGGAATAATAAGGCCAAAAATAACTCCAGGGATTCCAAATAAATAAATTAAAGCTGCTGTAGGGCCAGCTACACCCATAGCATGTATGCTAATCTTCCACGAAAAGTTAATTAAAAGAATTAGCACTGTATTTGAGAAATAAACAAACATGAGTGCTGATGTTAGTGCGGGAGCGCTAAGCGCATAGAGCACAAAAAATCCTATTATATATGAACAAACTGCTAAAATAAGGGGTAAAGTTCTTTTACTTCTGTCTGTGATATCTAAATCAATTTTCATTTTTTTAATGAGAGTTAGAGAAGTTAGAACAGGTAAAAAAGCGCCGAATATGAAACATATTAAAGTAACTAATATTGAATTGTTAAAACCTAAAAGAAAATAGTTTATAATGGCGAATGTGGGTATGGATACAAGTGGAGGTTGTGTTATAGTTGAAATAAACTTTGCAAATCGTTGTTCAGATTTTTGATCTTGTTGATTCTCCATTATTCAAACTCCATTTTTTATTTTCAAAAAAACTAAATCTATAGTTAATTTGAGAAGACATGATAAGTATATAGCGGCTAATACTCAAATTAATTCATTCCCATACATATAACTTGAAAATATAATTTCCATTAGATTTTACAGCTACACTAACATTTTTGGCATCTTCAAAATTTCCCCTAGAAGTGATTTCCATCCCTTTAAGATAATTCATCTCAACGAAAAGGTAATTCCGGTTCCCAAGGGTTTTTTTGAGAAAAGGATCAGCAATTTTCTTGGCAGATTCTATTCCTTGTATTGGGTCTTTACTTTCTGAAAGAGCTTTAGATATTCCTTCTAAAACTGTCTGATCATCAAAGACTGTGCACTGAGTCATTAGTTCAGATGTATCCTGAGCCTCCATAAAATAGTGTTTTGTTAAGTAAAAATTAGTATAGCAGATATTGGCATTTGTAACATTTAAAATAAGTATAAAAATGGGTATTAAGGCTAATACCATATCTAAACTGAAAAATAATCCTTTATTGTCATTTATCATATTTACACATAAAATTTATTTTTTATGGTGGTGTTGAAATGAAGTTTATCTTTCATTTATTATTTTTACAATTTTATCTTTCTTTTTTATAGCTTCTAAGGCAGCATTTTGAACTTTGTCCTTCATGATGTCAAAATCTTCTGGTTCTATGTCTCCAACAATTTTTTTTATTTTGGTATATGCTGCTTCCCTGAAAAGAGGTTTTAATTCTTCTTCTCCATCTTCTTTAATAAGTTTTGAAACACCTGTATCATCAACAAATCCAATTTCGCTAATTTTAACTCCAACATTCGATATTGCCTTTTTAACATTTGTTGCAACATCTTCAGGAGCTATAATCATCAATGAATCCACAGAAACACCAAGAGGATCTATATCGAGTTTTTCAAGCATATCCAATACCTTTGGATTTACCATTCCCCTGATTTTATCCTCATAGAAAGTTAATCCTAAGCCTGTTGTTTTGGTTATTTCATGAGCATCTCCTCTTAAACCACCATTTGTAACATCTGTCATTGCATGAACTTCTGGTAAAAGCCCTGCTTTGAATATAGCTTCAGATGATTTTATAAAGTTAATATCCATGGTTTCCCATACAACGTCAAACATTCCATGATAGATGGCTGTAGTTGTAATGGTACCTCCACCTGAACCTTCTGTAAGAAGTACAACATCACCAGATTCTGCTCTTTTCCTAGCAGTTGGAGGATATTGGGATATTCCTACAGCACCAACCGCACTGACAAGTCTGTCACCTAAAACCATATCTCCACCGACTCTTAGAGTGCTACCTGCTACTAAAGGCACATCTACAAGTTCAGAAACTGCACAAACTCCTGCTGTAAAGTCAAAAAGTTTTCCAACGTCTCCATCATCTGCAAGATGAAGATCACTTAACATAGCAATTGGATCTGCACCCATAACGCACACATCTCTTAAGGTAGCTCTAGCAACATGGAAACCTCCTAAAAATGGATATTCGCTGAGTCTTGAATGAATACCATCTACTGCAGTTGTAATATATACTTCTTTTGAATCAACTTCTGATTTAACAACTCCACCATCGTCTTGTGCTGATGGTGATATATATGCACTGCTCTTGGTACTTGAAACAATTTCTGCGATTTTCCTGTGTACAAAAAAGTCTCCTGCACCTCGAGATCCTACACCAATTTCACCCATCGCTACATGAGACTCAGGATATTTTATTAATTCCTTCATGGATTCATCAGGATAGGAATCGATTTTGAGCGTACATTTTACCTCATCAATAACTGCAGCGGCCATTTCTTTGGCTTTTTCATTATCAATATCTTTATATTCTAATATTTTGTTTATTAGGTTTTTTTGGACGGTTTTCTCGTCTTCATCCTTTAGTGTTCGCCTTACGAATCCTTCTATATCCACTTACAACACCTTTTTATGTGTTTATTATTATGATGTAAATTTTATTAATAATTATTTACTGAAAATTAATATTAATATCATATTATTCTACCTATTACAAATAATTTTAATTACTATACTAGATCAACAAAATTTTTGAGTATTTTTAGTCCTTCCTCTCCACTTTTTTCTGGATGAAATTGGGTAGCAAAAACATTTTTCAAACAGACAACAGCAGGAACATCAATACCATAGTTAACGGTTGCAGCTATTATTTTTTTGTCATCAGGATCAACATAGTATGAATGAACGAAGTACATGAAATCACTTCCAACGCCATTTAATATTGGACATTCATTCCTAATTTCAAGCTGATTCCAGCCCATCTGGGGAATTTTAAAACCATCTAATTTCATAGAATCTGGGAAATGCAAAACTTTCCCTTTAAAAATATCAAGTCCAGGAATACCCGGACTTTCTTCACTACTAGTAAAAAGAATTTGAAGACCTAGACAAATGCCTAAAAATGGCTTACCGTCATCGATATGATCATTTATAGCGTTTTCGTAACCACTCAAATTTTGTATAGCATTTCCAAATGCACCGACACCAGGTAGTACAAGTGCTTCTGCATCATTTATCTCTTTGATTGAAGAAGAAATAATAGCATCGGTACCTACCTTTGAAAAACCATTTTTAATGCTCTTAAGGTTTCCCGATCCATAATCAATAATAGCAATCATTTTTTGGCCTGTCCTACGTAAATAATCTTTAATTTCCAATAGAAATTAAATTTAATTGTTATCTGGTTTTATAGTAATCTATAACCCTTATGGTGTCATTTAGGTGTGGTGTTGAAATTTCGTGCAGAACTGTGTTTTCCATGGCAACTATGGAATGCACTTCTTTTGGTTCAATTCTTATAGTATCATTTTTTCCAAAATATTCTTTGCGCTCTTCGAATTCTATGTAACCTGCACCACTCACTATATACATTGTTTCATCCTTTTGAGAATGGTAATGGAATGAAGTTTGGTATCCTTCCCTTATGAACAGCTCTTTAGTCAGATACTTTTCAGTATTGATTAGAATCTTTTCATATCCCCATGGTTTGTCTTCCCTATTTTCATATTCCTTTTTAATGGCTTCAAGTTCTTTAGATGTGTCGATAGCCATCCAAAATAGTCCATTTTCCTTATAGTAACCAAGTTGATTGTTTTTAGCTAACATTGGAAAAACTGTTTTTTCAATGTCCCCCACATCAAAGCTTCCAAAGTCGATTTCTCCCTTTGAAAAGTATACTCCTCCATTAATATAATAATCGAGTACGGGTTTTTCTTTAAATGAAACAAGTCTATCACCACTTATTTCAACAATTCCGTATGGTGAAACCATTTTGGTAATGAATATTGAAAGAGGATAATCTGATTTTACACCCTGTTCAATCATTTTTTTAATATTCAAATCTGCAACAACATCTCCATTTCTTATTACGCACTGTTCATCGTCTTTAATGTTTTCCATACCTAATTTAATTGCATTTAATGTTCCCAGAGGTTCATCTTCAACAATATATTCAATTTCAACACCTCTATATTCCTCTCCATATCTATCATGAATTTTTTCACTTAAAAATCCAGTTAAAAGAAGCACCTTATCTACTCCTGCATTTTTAAAGTCAAAGAGTTGTTTGTCTAAAATGGTGTAGTCATCTTTAATCTCAATGAGTGGTTTTGGAACTGTCTCAGTTAAAGGCCTTAACCTCTTCCCAAAGCCCCCGCAGAGTATCATTCCAATGGTTCTCGTCATAATATCACCCTTACATATTCAAAATGATTTGTTCATAGTTATGGCTATACTATTAAAACTATTATATATAAAAATTCATTCAATATCCATCAAACCTCTGAGAGAATCTCCAAAATCTGATGGTACAATATTGTCTGTTCCAAGTGTTTTAGCATGGGCATCTATTTCTGTCACAACGTAGTTGTATCCTATTTTTTTAAGTGGTTCAACAAGCCTAGGACCATCAGTAATAGCAATTGAAGTTGTTTCGATTTCTTCTATAGGCAATGCGTGTGGAACTCCAGCAACAACAATAATATCAAATTTTTCTTCCTTTAAAATTTCTACAGCTTTTTTACCAGTTACAGGATATTCATCTAAACCGCCTGTAATGTAGTCTATACTAATCCCATTATTTGAGAGCTCTTTTTTAATATTTACTGCATGTTGCCTTATTCGTGGAAGGCCGATCTTATCATCGAGGTTTGCAATGAGAGTTATATTGTTATTTGGTTTGATTTTTTCAAATTGAATTTTTAGTATATCAGAAAAAAGATAGGAAGTTTCTTTTTTGGCATTGAGAATTATTGCTATTTTATCGCCCTTTTTAATGGCATCAATTAATAATTTTGCAACTTTGACTTTATTATCGCCATAAGATGGTTTTATATATTGTCCTTGGGCCATTCCTCGTGTTTTCTCAATTTCTGTGGCCAGTTGGAGCATTTTGTTCTGACGCTCCATTTCATTTGATGGTATAATTCCTTCCTTTGCTGCTGCATTTAAGACTGCAATCGCACCTTCTGTGTTGTCTCCTTCTCCCACTCCTCCGTGAGATTCTACAGTAACCACTTTTGCTTTTATATCGGCATTTTTTACAGCTTCTTTCATATCTTCGCCAATGATCATACTAACACATGTCCCAACAACTCCAACAAGCTTTGGTGAGAACATTTCATCTACTTTATTCAGTGTTTCTTCAAGTTTTTCAGAGGCTCCGAATATAAAATCATTTTCAGACATTGCAGTAGTTACAACTCTTACACCATCATTTTCCAGAAGACGACCTGTTCTAAAACAACAGCCATGTGGGCCGTGTAATATGATTACATCAGCGTTCATATCTCTTAATGTGTATAAAGACGCAGCTATTGGACTTGGTCTTGGATGCAAATTATCACCTCAATAATTCTAAATCAAATAAAATTTTTATTAGATATAATGAATTTAGAATTAATAATATAATTCTAATCGTATAAATTCTGTTATAATTTGATTAATTGTAAATCAAATAAAAAGTTTGTAAGAAATTAATTTATTTTTAAAATATCCACTAGTCATTTTTTTCTTAATTTTTCTAATAAAATCCATTCTAATGGAAAAATTATTAATATATAAAATTTTACATTTTAATGTAAATACAGAATCTAAAATTAATTCAAGTTTTTAATTTATTATTTGAAAGTTTAAAGATTTAAAAAGAGATTAAAAATATTCATATTTGTTTTGAATGTATGAATTTAATTAAAAATTAGGAATGGATTAAATAAAACAAAGAAATATACTAATAATACCATAACTGCGTCCATATTAGAATAGAAAATGGTAAAGTTGTAAACAGCACTAATACCTCTGATAAATATGGGATTGTTGGATTTTGGAGATCGTTATCCACTTATAACTAATATATAAAGTAATTTATTTGTATTAACATATATCCAGCATAACCAAGTGGAAATAAAGATTATTAAGAATTTAATTTTTTTTTATTCATATAATTAGTAAATTATTAATCTTGAGTTAGTGAATTGATTTAATAATGAAAATAGAGAATTTAATTTGTGGAAGATTTATTGAAAGACCCAATAGGTTTTTAGTTACATTTGAAGTTGAACAAGGATCAGGTATAACTGAGATGGCACATCTAAGAGATCCTGGTCGACTTAAGGAACTTTTAATTCCAAATGTTAAACTTCTTCTTAGAAAGGCAATTTCAAAACAGGAAAGAAAGACAAATTATGATGTTATAGCAGTTTTTAATTGTGGTATTTGGGTTTTATTAAATTCTGGATTTCACAGTGATATAGCAGCAGAACTAATAGAATCTGGTAATATAAAAGAATTATCCAATTATTTTATAGAGCGACGAGAGTATACTTATGGTAAAAGTAGAATTGATTTTTTGTTAACAAACACTGAAAATAAGAAAATGTTACTTGAAGTCAAGGGATGTACATTAGTAGACGGGAAACTTGCCAAGTTTCCAGATGCACCTACTATAAGAGGTAAAAAACACCTTGATGAATTAACTTTTTCATTAAATGATGGATTTAAATCTTCAGTACTTTTCCTGATATTGAGGGATGATGCAATTGAATTCACTCCAAATATGGAAATGGATCCGGATTTTTCTTATGCATTAAAAAAAGCAAAGACTAAGGGTGTCAATATAGTTGCTTATTCATTTGAAAATATCTATAAAAAAGATTCAATGGAAATAATTCCCTTTAAAAGATTAAATTTAAGAATGGATTTTTAAAAAGATATGGGTGATTATGAAATTTCATTTGGAAATTCTTCTTTTTTGAATCTTTCAAACTCGGATGGTTTACCAATTCCAAGTATTATGTCCCCTACATCTATTATGAAGTCACGTGGAGGGTCTATGGTTAATTTTCCTTGTTTTCCAATACCAACCAGCACAATCCCTGTTTTATGGTGTAAATCCGCTTCTCTAACACTTTTACCGGCGAAATAACTGGTAGATCCAACTATAACTTCTCTCATTTCCCTTTCTTTGTGTTCTGCAAGCACATCCTGCACAAACATGGCTTCGTATCCTCCATCAATACTTTTGTACATTAGGCGTCCTGAAATTACAAATGGGGATATTACTTGGTTCGCACCTGCCAGTTTTATCTGATCAATATTTTCATAACGTTGTGCTTCAGCAATTATCCGGACGTTCGGATCAATTTTTCTTATTCCCAGTATACAATGGATTGTGTGGGAATCTGATTCCATATCAACTATAACTGCTTTGGCGCCCCTGACATTGGCTTTGTTAAGATCATTTACTCTGGTTGGGTCTCCATGAACGAAATTAACTCCGTTTTTCAGTGCGTTTTTACGAACTCCTTCATTTTCGTCAAGAATAAAAACTTCATTGTCCTTACCAATTTCTTTTATACATTCAACAGTACTTTCTGTCCAACCACAAATTACAACATGCTTTGATCTTTTCACGTTAATCAGCCCCATAATCTTCATCTGTTGTTTACTGGTTATCACTTCAACAATGGATTCTATTGCCACAGCAAACGTTCCAATACCCATAACCAATAATGTAATGGTAAAATACATTCCCAATGGAGTTTTGGGAGCATAATCACCGTAACCGACAGTACCTATGGTTACAAATGTCCAGTAAATCGACACAGTCCAATTTTGGCTTTCAATGAAATGGAATCCAATGGTTCCATATGCAATTACGGCCACAACTAGTATTAAAATGCGCGTGAGTGGTCTGTTTATTAACTTTGGGAAATTTTCCCTTATAACTTCAAATACAACAAACATTTTACTTACCCTTTTCCTAAATTTTTACTCAGATTATTAGATTGATTTTTATCTATTTCTGAGATAGAAAAACCAGATTCCAAATATTATTACGATTATAATAATTACAACTATTATCCATATCCACCAATTGTTACCATCATCTGTGCTGTTACCATCATCATCGTCACTATCTTTGATCTTTTTTGATGATGAAGTAGAACCTTTTCCTCCAACACTGGATCCTTTGACCATTGGATTTAAATTAGTTATCGTGCTTAATGAATGTACTGAAAATCCAGAAATACTAGCTGAACTTGTAAATGAATTTTCATAAGCAAAAACACATGAAGGTGTCATTACAAAACCTAAAACTAGCAATATGGATAGAGTAACATTTAAAAACTTCATTTTTCCCCCCATATATTTATGCTAATATGGAATTTTTTCTTTAATAAATTTTGCTAATTAATCATTACAATTTAAAAATTAGTTCAGTTTCTTAGGCAAATACTTATTTTTAACTTATCTAAATTCTGTTAATCTATATTTTCTATTCTTCTAATTTTTTAGCCCAATTCATCAAAAATTTAAACTAAATATTAATACTATAACAAAAATTATTGAAACCCAGTTTTAGATTTTCTCCTTTTAACTACATACATACGGGCGGTTCACCATAAAAAGATGATGAAAGTATATAAAATTATAAATAAACTTAAATTTATGGATTTATAAGTTTATTCAATCTAATTAAAGTTTAAAAAGTTTTTAAAGTATTTTTAAATATTTTATTGTCTTAAAAATTTATTTTAACTCCCAAATCATTTTTAAAACTCCTCTGGATGGGTTGTTCAATATATTTTTTTACACTAGATACACTGGAAATGCATGTCTCTCTCTACGAAGAATATATGAAATTATTACTAAAATTTATAGAGTTCTAAAATAGATAATATAATTATAGAAATTTTTTTTAGAATTTGTAAAAACTAGGTGATAGTTATGAATAGATGTGATGTTCTGATTATAGGTGCAGGACCTGCAGGTCTTTTTGCAGCAAATGAATTGGCAGGAAAGCTTGAAGTTATTATAGTGGATAAAGGTCGAGGTTTGAATGAAAGGAGATGTGATGCTCTCTCTAATGGAAGTTGCAGAAAATGTTTTCCATGTAACATAACCGGAGGATTAGGTGGTGCTGGAGGTCTTTCAGATGGTAAACTTAATCTAAGACCCGATATAGGGGGAAACCTTGAAGAATTTGTGAGTACTGAAGAAGCTTGGAGTATTATTAATGAAATTGACCAAACGTTCCTTAAACATGGTGCACCTGAAGAGATTTACGCACCTGATAAAGATAAAATCTCCCCTATTCTAAAGGAGGCAGCAGCTACAGGAATAAATTTTATACCTATAGTACAGCGACATATGGGTTCTGACAAAACTCCCCCGATTATAAATTCTATAAAAGATGAACTTGAAGATAAAGGCGTTCAATTTATGCTGGAAACCGAAGTTTTGGATATAATTGTTGATGAAAAAGTGAAGGGTGCAAAGCTAAAGAATTACGAAGAAGGTATTTTTGAAATTTATTGTAACTATTTAATTGCAGCTCCAGGAAGAATCGGGGCTAAATGGTTGTCGAATCAAACAGATAAACTTGGAATTCCTGTGAAACATAATCCTGTTGATGTGGGTGTAAGGGTGGAGCTGCCTCAAATAATGATGGATGAAGTAACCACGATAAACTGGGATCCAAAATTCCATATAATAACCAAGACTTATGATGATTTTGTTAGGACTTTTTGTGTTTGTAATCATGGATTTGTAGTTGAAGAGGTTTATGATGATTTTATGGGTGTGAATGGTCATTCAATGAGAGATAAATTATCAGATAATACAAACTTTGCATTTTTAGTTAGGGTGGAATTAACCGAACCAATTGAGAATACTTCTGATTATGCATTTTCTATTGCAACAATTACCAACACCCTTGGTGGAGGAAAACCACTTCTTCAAAGATTAGGAGATCTCCGAAGAGGAAGAAGATCTACTTGGAGGAGACTTGAAAGAAGTAATGTTGTGCCGACATTTGACTGTGTAACTCCAGGGGATATTGCAATGGCACTTCCACATAGGGTGGTGGTGGATATTATAGAAGGTCTTGAAGCCTTAGATAAAGTAATACCTGGTGTTGCTTCTGATTCAACTCTTCTTTACGCACCTGAGATAAAATTATATGCAATGAGATTGGAAATGAATAAAAATATGAAAACAAGAATTGAAGGACTTTATGCTGCTGGAGACGGTGCAGGAGTATCTAGAGGAATTGTTGGAGCAGCTGCCACAGGAATTATAGCTGCAAGGGACATTATTAAAAAAAACATATAAAGTAAAGTCTTGAACAAAAATAGACTAATTATCTCAAATATTTATTTTAATTTACTCAAACATGACATAAAATTGAAAATAATTAATATGAATCAATAAAAATATTTAAAAAATAATTTAATTAATATAATTTATTTACAACATCTATTTTTTTGAAATACCCTCCAAGTGTGAATTTTACTTGTTGGTCCAAGGCTTTTTTGGATTCTGCTTCAAGTATGTATGAACCCATAATAATTTCGGTGTCAGTATCTTCAACATTCATTTCAACTCTGTGAATTTCTTTTCCGTCGGAATTTTCTTCGTTTGTATAATTTTCAATGTATATCGTCGCATTTTCAATTTCTTCAACAATTTCTACAAAATTCCAGAGTGTCATAGCCATATTTTATCACCTTATTCTTTGTAAGTAAAGTAACAGCATTACTATTATATAAATTTCAGATAGTATGAAATGATCAAGTTTTATCAAAATATCAAAGATGTGAATTTATTAGATCAATCAATATCTAACTACATTTAATTCCAAATTGTTAGAACCTAAAAAATTTATTGTGAAATTTTTATCCAATTTTTAGATTCATGACATTTTTGTTTTTATTTTTTCTTTTCTATAGATTTTATAAGCCGCATAAGTTATTCCCAATATTAATGGCCCTATAAATAGTCCAGGAATACCCATAGTCACCGCACCATAAATGAATCCTAATAAAAATACCAATGGATGTATTTCAGAATATTGAACAGCAATCTTGGGTCTTATGTAAAAGTCTGTTGTTGTTTCTATTATCCAACCAAATATAATCACCAATATACCTTGTGTGGTGTTCCCAAGGAGTATACTGATAATTCCAATGGCACCATACACGATCCATGGACCAATAATGGGTATAAACATGGCTATTCCACTTATGATAGCTAATAATAGTGCATAAGGATATCCTAGTAAGTAATATAAAATTCCAGAGAGTACTCCAAGGATTACTGCAGGAATAGCATTACCGACAATTATGCTTTTTAAAACATCTTCAGCACTATCAAACAATTCCTGGTAGAAATCATTGTCTTTAACCGGAATAACATCTGTTATAAATTTAATTACTTTATCTCCATCTCTTGCAAAATAAAATACTGAAAAAATTAATATGAGCATTTGGGCAGCAAAAGATGGAATTGAACTTATCATGGCAACTAAGGAGCTAGCAACAAATGAAATAAATTCATTAATTCCAGATTGTACAGCTGTTATTATACTTTGGGTAAGATTACTTGGAAGATTGAGATTATTTACAGCTTGGTTTATTACAGTCATGTTCATAGTAGAATTGCCAGTAGCAGCTTGCTGTAATGAGCCAAATGAAGATTCAGCTATAAGTACAAACTGCGTTAAAGTAAAATACAACAATAAAACTATGGGAATGGTGAATACTATTATACCTAAAAAAACAGACAAAGTGTCATTTTTAACATATGGTTTGATTTTCCGGGATATAAATCGGATATAATATGCTAATATAGCACCGAATATTACCATAGTCAAAATTGGGATTAAAATTCCCAGTGAAAGAAGTGTTAAGATTATTATAAGAGGTATTATTGTTGAAATAGCTATTTTTTTTAAATGATAACTCATACTCCACCTACAAACTTTTAGAATATTATGTTCCATGTATATTTAATTCTTTTAGAAGTATTTTGCATTTTTCCAAAATATAAAAACTTACATAGAGACTTCTCAATTGAATCATACCATCAACTGATTTAAAAATGTTATATCCAATATTTAAGTTATAATGTTAATTGAGCGTTTTAGATTAATATACTATATAACAATCTAAAAAAATGTAAGTATGATGTATATGTTTATTTTCTGAAATTAAATACGTTAAAGAAACAAGGATTACTCAAATAAAAATTAAAATGGAAATAATCAGTTTTCATTGACCCTCAGGAATAATTAATTTTATATTTATTTAAACCAGCGACATATGATACATAGCATATCCAATTCATTTTTTGTATCAATCAGTGGTTTTTTATTTCATTTGTTAATTAAATTATTATTTATTTTATCGTATTCGCAACAAAAATTTTTCTAAAAAATTGGTGACTAAAATAGATTAGATAACTTCGTAAATGATGCTATGACGAATAAAAATTTTTGGTGGAATTTTTCAATAATGTTCCAAATTGTAACCACTTTCTATTAGAACTAAAAAAAGAGTATATAGGTTCATTTTTTGTCAGCTGAGTAAACAGCAATGTCTAATTTTCTCGCTAAAAAATTTTCAATTGCCACACCAAATGCTTTGAAATGTTCAGTTTGCATATGCGTTTCTAATACTTCTAGATTTTCCCATTGTTCGAGCATCAGTAGGATATCATCACCTTCAGTGCTTGCATATAAATTATAACTGATACAACCCGATTCTAAACGAGTTGATTCAATTAGATCTTGAGATTTTGTAATGATTTTATCCCTCTCACCAGGATTAGATGTTATTGTGGCTGTTACTATGATCATTTGATTCCTCCTTAAAATTATTCATATTATATAGGTTAATCCAGATTTTCACATTATCGAGCTATTTCACCTCGAGATAATTTCAGATATTTGTTGGATTATTAATTCAAAATACCGACTATTATGTTTTTTTAATGTTAAAGTTTATTTTGTAATATAATTCCATAAATGATCTATATTAGAATTCATTCTGTTTTCTATGGGCATTTCAGGCATTGCTATCCACATTAAGACTGTTCCTACCATGGAAGTTTGAATAACTGTTGCAAGTTCGGTGGAGTCAATATCCCGTCTGATAATATCTTGGGCTGCACCTTCATCGAGTACATCTTTAATGAAGTTTAACAAGTTGTAATAAAATTCTGTGTAATGTTTGCTTATTATTTCATATTTTTGTACACCTTCCATTAATAGTAAGTGTAATGTCCTATAATCTATTTTTTCAGAGCTTTCAGATAATTGTGTTTCGCCTATGATTGATAATATTACTGTTTTTAGTTTTTCTTTGGGTGTGCCTTCGAAATCTCTAATTTGTCTTATGGTTGAATTAAAATAGTTAAATATATATTTTTCAATCACTGCAACTAGGAGAGTGTCTTTACTGTCAAAGTGATAGTAAAATCCGCCGGTAGTAATGGTTGATGCTTTTCTAATGTCATTCAAGGAAACATCAACAAATCCTTTTTTTAGAAATAATTTAAATGTTTCTTCCATAATTCTAGATTTCGTATCCATATACACATCTCTTTATAATTTTTAATAATAGAAGTCTTGTAATGTTATAGATCATCTAGTGACAATCAAATTAATAAAGATATCCTAAACGAATAAAATTAAGTCATGTTTTATCGAGTGCTTTATACTATATATTAAGAATTGAATCTGGGCAAAACATATTAATACTTTTTTAAAAACTTTTAATTTTATTTTTGAGATTTAAAAATTATTATATTCGTGAACAAGAAATAATTTGTTGGATAAATGTTCATAAATTACTTTAATTTTGATAAAAGTTTTTCTTTAGACCAATTACAAAAAGAACGGTCTCTATTAATATTTACTATTAAGCATCACAAACAGACTATTCGGTATGTTTATATGTTTGGCTACATAACTACTATCAATTTGCAGAAATCAATGAGGTGAAAAAATGAAAGGACTAGCATTGAGATTAGTATGGATTGGCGATAAAAATGGGTGAAGAAGAAACTGCCACCATAACTATAGATGGCCAGAAGCTATTAAAACATAACCCTGCAAATCCTGCCCCTTTAGGACTGGTTGCTACTGGAATGACCTTAATTCTATTAAGTTTTTCTTATGCTGGATTTTATGAGTTAAGCAGTGTGATATTGGCTATGGTACTGGCATTTGGTGGAACTATAGACTTAATTGTTGGTGCAATGGAATACAAGAATGGAAATACTTTCGCCACACTTGCATTTGGTGCATTTGGATCCTTTTGGTACTCCTTTGCAATACTACTAATTTTACCCAAATTAAATCTGGCATCTGCACCTAATTCAGCATCACTCGCAGCATATTTATTCTTGTGGGGTGTTTGGACTGCTGTAATGTTTGTAGCAACACTTAAAATAAGTCGTGGATTCCAGATACTATTCTCTACATTAACATTACTGTTCTTCGTATTGGGATTAGGCGCATTAACCGGAAACAGCACCATAAACATAATTGGTGGTTATGTGGGAATATTTGTTGGATTATTAGCATTCTACTTGGGAATGGCAGAGGTTATAAACGAAATCTATGGGAATAGGGTTCTACCAACCTGAACATTCCTCACATAAAAATTTAATATGTACTAATTAATCAGGCATACAGAACATTCGGTATGTTTATATAGGGTCTATTTGATAACTACTAATTAGATTTGAATAATCACTGAGGTGAAAAAAAATGAAAGGACTAGCAATGTTAAAAATTGGGGAAATAGGATGGATAGAAAAAGATAAACCAAAATGCGGCCCAAGAGATGCTATTGTTAAACCATTAGCTCTAGCACCATGTACTTCTGATGTACACACTGTCTGGGCAGGAGCAATAGGTGACAGACATGACATGATTTTAGGACATGAAGCTTTAGGAGTAGTAGACGAAGTAGGAAGGGAAGTTAAAGATTTCAAACCAGGCGATAGGGTAATTGTACCAGCTATAACTCCTGACTGGGATTCAGAAGCCGTTCAACGAGGTTTTCCTTCACAAAGTGGTGGAGCTTTAGGTGGTTGGAAATTCTCTAACTTTAAAGATGGCGTATTCGGCGAATACTTCCATGTAAACCTAGCAGATAACAACCTAGCACACCTACCCGAAGGAATGTCATTAGAATCAGCGGTTATGATTACTGATATGATGACTACTGGTTTTATGGCTGCTGAAAATGCCGAAATTGGAATGGGGGCCACTGTAGCAGTTCTAGGTATTGGGCCAGTTGGACTTTGCGGTGTAGCCGGTGCAGCATTAAGGGGTGCTGGAAGAATATTTGCAGTTGGTACCAGACCTAAAGCTATTGAAGTAGCTAAAGAATATGGTGCTACAGATATAATTAGCTACAAAGACGGAGACACCGCAGACCAAATCCTTGAAGCAACTGATGGAGCGGGTGTTGACGCTGTAATTGTATCTGGTGGTGGTCCTGATATTCTAATAGACGCATTAAAAATGGCTAAAGCCGGATCAAAAATTTCTAACAATAACTACTATGGTAAAGGATTCGGTGAAAAAGATACCTTACCACTTTGTCGTGTAAACTGGGGATTCGGTATGGCTGATAAAGATATAGTCACCGGTCTTTGCCCTGGTGGAAGAGTTAGAATGGAAAGACTAGCAGATATGGTAACCTACGGACGTATGGATCCGTCACTCATGGCTACTCATGTCTACAAAGGTTTTGATAAATTAGAAGAAGCACTTCTCCTAATGAAAGACAAACCAAGAGATTTAATCAAACCAGTCGTCCTTTTAGACGAATAAATATTAAAAATTCTATTCTTTTTTTTAAAGAAATTAAAATGGAGCTGATAAAAATGAAGATAGCAATAATTGGTGGAACTGGTGGACAGGGTTTAGGAATTGCCATACGCTTTGTACAAGCCGGAGAAGATGTTATAATAGGATCAAGAGCAATTGAAAAAGCTGAAAAAGCTGTAGAAAAAGTTAAAGAACTTTTAGATATGGATAAAATTCCCAATCTCAAAGCATCTGAAAATGCTGATGGCGCAAAAGAAGCCGACATACTAATCTTAACTGTACCGCTAGCGGCTCAAAGAGCAACTCTCTTGTCTATAAAGGATAATGCAGCCGGAAAAGTATTAATAGATGCAACCGGACCACTTGAATCAGCTATTGGCGGATCACCAACCCGATGTATCTACCTATCCGAAGGAGCAGCTTCTGAAAGAGCACAAAAGATCCTACCCGAAGCCAACGTAATATGTGCATTCAACAACATCAGTTCAGGAGCCCTAATGAACTTCCCAAATCCCATAGACTGTGACTGTTTAATGTCAGGTGACGACCTTGAATCCAAAAAAACAGTCGCAAAACTAATCGAAAAAATACCCGGAGTACAAGTCGTAGACTGTGGACCACTAGAAAGAGCTCAAATCATCGAAAAAATCACACCCTTACTTATCGGACTAAACATCAAAAAAACCTGCAAAGACGCCGGAATAAGAATAACCGGAATAGACCCCGAATGCAAATTATACTAAAAAACCATCTCCTCTTCAGATCGGATTAAACATCCGAAACAAAAACCCAATTTAGGGGAATCAGAAGCACCGATTTATAAATGAAGAATTCGTGGGCTCAATTTTATGAAAAGATAGCAAAAGGGGCAATTAATAGAATGTTTAGAATTATCTAAAGTCAATGAACGTCCATTGAATAAACAGGAATTAGTGCCAAGAATGTGAATTACATATCGAAAAAAGAAATTTTCAAGAACATCTGGATTTATAATAGATACACTTTCCCTTATAATCATTTATCTAGGAATCTCAATTAGAGGTGTTAACGTGATGGTCGGAATATTAGGATGTGGTGCTATAGCAAACATAATCACTAATTTTGCAGCGGAGGGAAAGCTGGGTGTTGATCTAAAATTTTTTTATGACCGCGATATGGAAAGAGCAGAAAACCTGGCATCCCAAGTAGATGGAATAGTAGTACTAAATATAAACGATATGTTGGATCAGGTTGATTTGGTGATTGAAAGTGCATCTCCCCAAGCTGTGATGGAGGTCGTTCCACACATTCTCGAAAGAGGAAAAGATGTGATTGTCATGAGTTTGGGGGCATTGATGGACCCTGCTCTTAGAGATCATTTAGATGAGATAGCCAAACAAACTAACTCCAAGATATACGCACCTTCTGGGGCCGTTGTAGGTTTAGACGGTATCAAAGCCGCTTCCATCGGTAAGATCCGTGAAGTAAGTCTGGTCACACGAAAGCCTCCCAAATCTCTAGGAATCTCAACAGATAAAGAAACAATATTGTACGAAGGCAAAGCAAGAGATGCGGTGCGTAAATTTCCACTAAACATTAATGTGGCTGCTGCTTTAACTATTGCCTGTGGTAAGGAAGTGGATGTAAAAATCATAGCTGACCCGGCTGTGGACCGCAACTGCCACGAGGTTCATGTAGTGGGTGATTTTGGGGAGCTTAAAACTACCACCCAAAATATTAGATGTGCCACCAATCCGAAAACAAGTATTTTAGCTGCTTATTCTGCAATTAAACTCCTTAAAAGTTTAAACGAAAATCTTAAGATCCTAACCTAAAATTTTTTAAAATTACTATTTTTTGTACTAATTAACATTAATTCACAATTTTTATCACATTCCATCTATATCTTGCAAATTTTAAGGATTAGTAATCTATTTTATGCCAAACATAACCGCCTAGATTTGTTGAGTGTTTTATTGTTGATTTTTGTCTTTTACACTAAATTTAGTATAGTATTACTAATTAAAGAAATATTATATTTTTCATTATGTAGCCCCCTAGCGACATATTATACTTATTATGTCACCATCTACAAGTTCATAGTCGCTTGAAATTCTTCTGCAACTTCTAGCATCAAGTGCATGCATGAAACTATCACCTATATCTGTGTGTATTACATATGCCATGTCTCTTGGTTTAGAACCTTTCTTAATGAGCAGAGCATCTGGTAATATATTTCCCTTTTGGTCTGATAATTTATGTTCGTCTTCAACAGGAAAAACAACAATCATATCCAGAATTTCAAAAACTGCACTGTTAAGTGCTTTTTGTACTCCTGTACTTCCATACTTCTGGAGCACATGTTCTTTTATATAATTCAGAGCCTTCATTTGATTTTCATTGAGCTTTTTGGGTTCAAGGATCTCAAAATCAGAATCACCCGGGAAATAACTTATTAACCCTGCTTCTGAGGCACGTATAAGGGCAAGTTCTGATTCTGCTGAAGCTGCAATTACATTTCCATATTTATCTTCTAATCTTTTGATGTTTTCATCTGATGTGGGCATATCTGCCTTATTTGCAACTATTAACATTGGTTTTGCTCTTTTAAGAAGGTCATCAAGGACCGCAATAATATCGGAATCATCCCATTTATCATAATCCTTATCAACGACCTTTTTTGCTTCAATAATATCTTCAAGCCTTATACCTGTTCCACTCAACTGTTCAGAAATTACCTTAGCAAGATCTAGTCTTTCTGACATTACCTTCCTTATCATTTTATTCCAATTTTTCTTTAAAATTCCAAAAAGCCACATGGTGATCTCATGTTCAAGAAACTCAACATCCTCCAGCGGGTCATGACTACCAGGTTCACAAGGCCTCCCCTCTTCATCTGTAGATCCTGAAGCATCGATAATATGAATGAAAGCTCTTGCCTGTCTAAGGTCATCTAAAAATTTGTTTCCAAGTCCTCGGCCTTCATGGGCACCGGGAACTAGTCCTGCAACATCTATAAGTTCAACAGGTATCAACCTTTTCCCAGATACACATTTTGAATTGTTAGGATTACATGTAACTTCCAGTTCTTTGCATGGGCACTCTGTTACAACATGTGCAACTGCTTTGTTAGCATCTATAGTTGTGAATGGATAACTTGCAACTTCTACTTCTGATAATGTTGCAGAATTAAAAAAAGATGACTTTCCGACGTTTGGTTTTCCTGTTACAGCGATTTGAAGCATTTTTCTCATTCCTGATATTTATAAGAATCTCTTAATTAATTTAAAGGGCCATGTTAAATAACAATTTCGATAATGAAAAAACAATACTCTGAATTTATTTAATAATTCCATTTGTCAAATTGTTACTAGAGAAATATAAATATAAAAAAATCTAAATATTATTTAGACATGAATCAGAGCTATGATCTAATTTTTATGAGTTTAAGGAGAATAAACAAATGTCAAAATTATATCTGGTGGGTGTTGGGCCGGGATCTGAGAAATATTTAACATTTGAGGCATTAAATGTTGTTGGATCCTCCGATATTTTAATGGGGAGTAAAAGAGCTTTAAAACTTTTTCCAGATACAAAAGCCGAAAAAATAGAACTTAATGCTAAAAATATGGGGGAAATGCTTAATTTAGCCGTTTCAAAGGCATGTGAAGGACGAGCTGTGGCACTTCTGTCCACTGGAGATCCTGGATTTTCAGGCGTATTAAAACCCATCAAAAAATTGGCTGGAAAATTGGAATTTGAAGTTATTCCGGGTATAAGTTCGATTCAAATATGTGCATCAAAACTTCAAATATCATGGGATGAAGCCAATATCATAACAATGCATGGAAAGGGGATTTCAGACGAATTAATTTCCTTATTATCAAATGGAAGAACCACCATTATTCTGCCAAACAATACAATTGAAGAAACTGTGGAATACCTTTTGGATCAAGGAATAGATCCAAACAGAAGGGCAGCAGTATGTGAAAATTTAAGCTACGACAATGAAAAGATAGTGGAAGTCCAACTCAAGGAACTTTTAAATGAACAATTTGGTTATATGTGTGTGTTAGTTGTTTACTGAAGGTGGATAAAATTAAAAGCTCAGAACTGTTTTTAAAACTTAATCAAGAAATAGAACGCCACAGATCGCTGGTAAAACCTGAAAAGAAAATTGATGATGAGTTACAAGGAAAAATGTCCAATTATAATCTAGAAAATTTCAATAGATTAACAGGAACTTCCTATTTAGGGTGTGAAGAGGAAATTGATACAGATAAACTCGAAGATCTCAAACATGCCATAGATCATTACTTTGATTTTTACGCACCATATGATGAGGAATTTAAAGAATTTATAAAAATAATATCTATATACTTAACATTTATCGAAAAAAAGCCTTTACATCCACCAGGAATAGTTTTTTCAGGAGGAAGAACTGTCTATCAAAGGGGAAAAATCTATTACTGTACTGGAAAAAAATATTTTAAAAATGAAGAAGAATCCCTTTGCAACTTTTGTGTTGGTCTAGAAGTTTAGATCAAGCAATACTTCCATATTGTAATAAGTAATTATCATCGAAATGACAAAAATGAATAAAATCATTACTTGCAGATGGATTCATCTTCTCCTCTCCATGGTGGAGATACAATGCAGAGAAATTTCAGATCATCTTTACCAATATTTTTGATCCTTTGACATGCATTTGAAGGAATATACACAGATTGGCCTGTTTTCAAAACATTTGGTTCCTTATTTATATATATTTTACCCATTCCCTCTAGGATATAATATATTTCAATTGAGTTTATGAGTTTATGGGGAAGTGAAGATTGATCCGGTCCAAGAATTGCATGGGCAATACTACAATCCATTTTTACATTATCGTTTTCAGGGTGAATAAGTTCGCATAGAGTTGTTTCATCAATGGCCTTGAAATAAGTTGATTTTTTGATGTCTTTTATCAGCATATGAATCAACTAATTAGGTGTTAACAAAAAATAGAAGGGTTTTAAACCCTTAATTAAGGAATTTAATTCATTGGAAGCGCTTTAACTTCTTCGGTATGATCTCCATAAAGGATGTCTCCGATCTCGGTTAGTCGTTCCATTCCCTTGACTTCATGTTTTTGTAATGGGATCTCTGCAATAACCTGTCCACCAAATTTTTGTTGGATAGTGATAAGTCTTTGTTCTTGTATCTTTCGTCTTGCTGCACAGAATTCACAATCAGCTTCTTCTGGTTGGATCTGGTTTACAATAACTCCATCAGTCGTCATGTTGAACTTGTGGAGTGCTTCCATTGCACGTTCTGATTCGTAGATAGACATTTCTTCAGGTATGACAACTGTTTTAAATGAAGTTCTAGAAGGATCTGCCATAATACCTCGTGCTTCCCTTATTCTTTTTTTAGTTTCTTCCATATCTTCTAAGGCTTTATCCTCTTCTTCTTCATCACCCATGAACGGCATGATATTCTTAAATGCTTTGGCCATACTACCAATTTGGCGCCTGACAGTTATCATCTTTCCAACCCATGAATCCATCATTTCAGGGAACGAAAGTAATCTGAGTGTGTGGCCTGTAGGTGCTGTGTCAAATATAACAATATCATATTCATCTGTGGTCATGTACTGGAGAAACTTGTCAAATGCAGCTGCTTCGTCAATACCAGGTGACATTGAAGCCATATCCATCTGATCTTGCATCATACCCATATCCATACCTGGATTTAGAGACTGTTGTTCTTTCATTTTGGCCTGATAATCTTGCATTGCAATTTCGGGGTCTATTTCTAGTGCTTCAAGATTTTCTGATATTGGTGTTGGGTTGTGACCAATATTTCTCTCGTATGAGTCTGATAATGAATGTGCAGGATCAGTTGATATTATCAAGGTTTTTTTGCCTTGTCTTGAAAACCATAACGCTGTAGCTGCAGAAATGGTTGTTTTACCAACCCCTCCTTTACCTCCAATAAATACAAATGTTGTTTTTCCTTTGTTGAACCTAAAAAGATCTTTAAATGCCATTATTTGCCCTCCATTTTTCATATTATTAATTAGTCTAAAATTTAGTCTAAGGTTGTGATGTATGATATGTTATAGTTATTTTTAAAGTTATTCTATGTTGACCTTTAAATAATAAATAATGTTTATTTTATGATCTGATATTTTTTCTATTTTAATAAGAAACTTAGGAATATTGTTTAAAAATTGTAAGATCTTTATTTTGTTCAAATTTGATTTACTAAAATAAAATTAAAATCTTTAATAAATTTTTTTCTGAGTTTTAAGAATAATTATGCTTGTTTTATGACTCTAAAATTAATTAGATTATCTAAGTCTTAAAACTAGTATTTTTATCGGGATTCAGATTATACAATACCATTTGAATAATGGTAAGTTGGTGGGACTTATTGTAAATCACTTATATTTCTAATAAAATATATAGGAAGGAATAAATAAAGGGACAATCATAATATTAATTAGTATTATAGATTAATAATTATATTAACGGGTGTGTTGGATAGTAAATGGAGGTAGTGATATGCAAAAAATGGGCAGTGCAATAATATTGATCATTTTAGGTTTAATTGTATTGGCCTTTCCTTTATTAGGACTCGTTCCATTAAGTCTACTTACTGGATTCATAGTTCTTATCCTAGGTATAGGTCTTATATTGGGTGGAATAGCAGAGATGGGTGAAAGTGCAGGTATGGGAATCCTGGAACTGATATTGGGAATAATTGCCTTAATATTGGGTATTGGATTCATATTCAATCCTGCATTGTTCAGCTTTGTAGCTGGATTAATAGTATATATAGTTGGTTTATTCCTGATAATTGCCGGTATTATTGGTATTGTTTCAAAATCCGGTGGAAGCAGATGGAATGGGGTTTTAGCCCTAATTATTGGTATAATATACCTAATTGTGGGAGTTTTAATAGCAAATCCACTATACCTTGGAATATTAATTGGTCTCTGGTTGTTATTCACAGGTATAATAATGCTTGTCAAGAAAGATTAAAAAAAAATTTAAATATCCAACAAACTCTATTTTTTTTTACTTTTTAATTATCTAAATAATTTTTTTTAATTATTAGAATTGTTTTCTAAGTTTAATGGGATTTCAGTTTGATAACTATTGATCTATATTCGATAGGAAAGTTTATTTTGAAAGGAACCAATACAACACTTTAGAGTTGTTAATATTAACTAGTATGGATAATGCTTTCTAATATTGACTTATATCTGTAGTTAATATTTTAAATCGTAATTAAGAAAAAATAGGATGATATTTTCGTAAAATTCAAAAAACAATCCTACACTTAAAATTAGATCCTCTTAAATAAACTGACCAGAGTTTTATTAAATCAAAATATTAAAAACCATCCAGTGGTTGAAATGCAAGAAGAAACAAATATTATTCTCCAAAGGGATCAAGAAAAAATTGCTAACAAAATTTCCAAATTTATAGTAGATAAGCTGAAAGAATCTCAAACATCAGGGGTAGTTATTGGGCTTAGTGGAGGTTTAGACTCCTCAACAACAGCTTATTTATGCGCACGATCTCTTAAAAATGATCAGATTTTGGGTATTATCATGCCAACAGTTACAACTCCTGATGAAGATATTGAAGATGCAATAACTGTTGCAGAGGCCCTTGGAATTGAATATGAAATTATCCATGTAGATGATTTAATAGCACCTTTCAAGGATCTTTGTATCCATGCTGCTCAGAAGAAACAGGGAACATCACACAACAGGGAACTAGCTAATGCTAATCTAAAGGCAAGAATTAGAATGATGATACTGTATTATCATGCAAATGACCTGAATAGATTGGTTGTAGGAACAGGAAACAGAACTGAACTTCTTGTAGGATACTTCACTAAATATGGTGATGGTGGTGTAGATATATTGCCAATCGGAGATCTTTACAAGACAGAAGTGAGATTACTTGCATCGCACATTGAAGTACCTGTTGGGATAATTGAAAAACCCCCAACAGCAGGTTTGTGGGCGGGTCAGACAGATGAAGAAGAATTGGGTATAAAATATGAGCTTCTTGACAAAATATTGTGTCTAATGGTTGATAAAAAGATGGAAGACACGGATATTGCACAAAAGTTGGGTATATCTATTGAAGAAATTTTAAGGATAAGGGCTAAGGTTAATAGTTCTATACATAAGTTGAAACCAGCACCATCGCCTGAAACAATTTGATCTTTTAAAATTATAAAAAGGTGTAATAATGTATTCAATGGTTTATATAACAACTTCAGGAGCTTTAGAATCCAAAAAAATCGCAAGAAAACTTTTAGAAGAAAAACTTGTAGCATGTATTAATATAATTCCAACAATAGAATCCGTCTATCTTTGGAAAGGTACTATTGAGGAAGATTCAGAGTCAATTATGTTTGTTAAAACAAAGTCAGTATTAGTTGGAAAAGTAATAAAGAGAATAGAACAACTTCACAGTTATGAAATTCCATGTATATTAGAAATACGTGTAAATAATGGATCTAATAATTATTTAAAATGGATGGAAAGTGAGTTGGAATTAAAATAGGGATTATTTAATCGTGAATGTCCAGTAAATAAATATAGTTAATAAAAAAATATTTGAGATAGATTAATCTTGTAAAATTTATAATAATTATGTTCTGTTTAAAAATCAATATAATAATTTGATTTTGATATGATTTGAAAAATTAAATATTTCTACGTTTTAAGTTTATTTTGGGGTGATCGTTTGACGGACATTAAAATTGAAGAGAAATGGCAAAGGAAATGGCAAGAAGCGGGTATATTCCACTCTGATCCTAATAATAAAAAGAAAATATATGTAACAGTAGCATACCCCTATCCTAGTGGAGCAATGCACATTGGGCATGGAAGAACTTATACAGTTCCAGATGTTTATGCACGTTTTAAAAGAATGCAAGGATACAATGTCTTGTTTCCAATGGGTTGGCATGTAACAGGTGCTCCAGTTGTAGGGATTGCCAAACGTATCAAAAGAAGAGATCAGTGGACCATGGATATCTATAAAAATATTCATAAGGTGCCTGAAGAAGAGCTTGAAAAATTCATTGATCCAGAATATATTGTAGAGTATTTCAGTAGGGAATATCATGACGTAATGACCCGTATGGGTTATACAATTGATTGGAGAAGAGAATTCAAGACCCTGGATCCACATTATCAAAAATTTATAGAATGGCAGTTTAGAAAACTAAAAGAAAAGGACCTTGTACGTATAGGTGAACACCCTGTAAAGTACTGTCCAGAATGTGAAAATCCGGTGGGAGACCATGATCTTCTTGAAGGGGAAGGTGTTGGAATAAATGAACTAACACTTGTTAAGTTTGAATTAGATGGGGAATATTTGGTTGCAGCAACATTCAGGCCTGAAACACTATTTGGGGCAACTAATTTATGGTTAAATCCTGATTCAGAATATATTAAAATCAATGTGAACAATAAAAATTGGATAATAGCCAAAGAGGCCTACAGTAACATATTGAATCAAAAAAAAGATATTTTAAAGGTATCGGATGTCAATGCAAGCGAATTAATTGGTAAACATGTAAAAAATCCTTTAACTGGTGATAAACATATAATACTTCCTGCATCATTTGTTGATCCTGAATATGCTACGGGAGTTGTTTATTCTGTACCGGGACATGCTCCTGCAGATTTAATAGCATTGTTAGACCTTAAAAATGATGATAAGCAGCTTGAAAAATATAGTATAAAAGATCAAGTTTTAGGGATACAAGCAATCGGGATAATAAAACTTGAAGGATTCAGTAATGTACCTGCAAAGGATATGATTGATAGATATAATGTTGTAAATCAAAATGACATTAACTTAAAAGAAGCTACTAACGAATTATACAAACTTGAGCATGCAAAAGGGGTTATGGATAAGGATACTGGTGTTTATCGGGGGCTTGGTGTTTCAGAAGCAAGGGATGAGATTATTAAACTCCTGACAAATGAAGGAAAAGGAGATATACTTTTTGAATTTGCAGAAAGACCTGTTATTTGTAGGTGTGGAACTAAATGTGTTGTTAAAATACTTAATGACCAGTGGTTTTTAAAGTACTCAGATGAGAGATGGAAGGAAGTTACTTATCAGTGTTTAGATGACATGAATATCATACCTGAAGAAGTTAGGGCTAACTTCAAGTATTATATTGGATGGCTTCAGGATTGGGCATGTTCAAGGAGAATCGGACTTGGAACCAAATTACCATGGAATAAAGACTGGTTAATAGAGCCTTTAAGTGATTCAACTATTTACATGGCATATTATACAATAGCAAAATATATGAAAGATATTAATCCCGAGGATCTCAATGATCAATTCTTTGATGAGATATTTTTAGGATTGAAATTTTCTGTAGCACCCACACATGGAATAAATCCGGAACTCACTAATGAGATGAAAGATGAATTCAATTATTGGTACCCTTTAAACTGGAGGCTTTCAGCCAAGGATTTGGTTGGAAATCACCTTTCATTCCATATATTCCATCATTCTGCAATATTCCCTCAGGAGAAATGGCCAAGGGGTATAGTTGTATTTGGAATGGGTCTATTGGAAGGTCATAAGATGTCCTCTTCCAAAGGGAATATTGTGATGCTGGAAGATGCAATAAAAACCTACGGATCGGATGTTATTAGACTGTTTTTAATGTCCTCAGCAGAACCTTGGCAAGATTTTGATTGGAGGGAAAATGAAGTAAAGGGAATTAGTAAACGTCTGGAATGGTTCCTTGAATTTTCACAGAGGGTAGAAAAAATTTACGGCTCAGAAATAATAGTTGAAGACCATGAAACTTTACCTAAAGTTAAAAAGTCTATAAATAAGTGGATGTTGGCCCAAGTTAATATGCGAATTATGGATGCAACAAAAGCTATGGAAGGATTTCAAACAAGAAAAGCATTACAAGAGGCGTTTTTCTTATTTAAAAAGGATATAGATCATTTCTTTTTCAGAATTGAACATGAAACAGAAGATGCGGTGGCAATGGGAGAAATAGCTGAGGTTTTGGTTTACATTCTTGGGGTATGGATTCGTTTGATGGTCCCATTCGTTCCACATGGATGTGAGGAGCTTTGGGAAAGATATGGTGGTCATGAGTTGGTTTCAACTAAAATGTGGCCAGAGCACTATCAAGATCCAAAGGATGAAATAATTCAAAAGGGTGAAGAAATAGTACATGGACTCTCTCAGGATATAAACGAGATCAAAAAGGTTATCAACATTAAACCGACTAAAATTCATGTTTATGTTGCGCCAGAATGGAAATGGAAACTATTTGATATTGCAAACAACATTGGCAAACCAGATATAGGTAAAATAATGCAAGAAGCTATAAAACAAAATGTCCATGATAACAAAAAGGAAATAGCAGAATTTGCAAAGAAGATTGGAAAAGAAATGACTAAAATCAAGTATTTAGGAATGATAGATGAATATTCCGTCCTTAACAATTCAATTGAATTCCTTTCTGGAGAGGCTGATGCTGAGGTAATTATCTACGATAAGCCTACCTATGATCCTCAGGGTAAATCGCGTAATGCAATGCCATATAAACCAGCCATTTATATAGAATAATTTATTTCATTTTATAATTTTTAAGTTGGTAAATTTCAGATCAAACACATGTCAGAGGAACATTCTAATAAATTATCAAGATACAAGGCAACATTTAACCTTTCAGAACCAAGATCCATTTCAAACTTTGAAGCTCTTAGAATTTCAGATCCTGATGGATGGTTAGTTTAATTGATAATAACAGAATTATCGGTTACAACTACTCTAAAACCATGGGATATGAAGGATTTTTAGGATATTCCAAAAACCCTCTTCCAACACTTTGGGGCGTAGTAAGTGATATAAATAATACTAAAACTTAAAAAGAGGTATTTAGGAAATCATCTTAAAGTGATAAATTGATTATGATGCCGTGGAGGGGTTAATTTTAATATTTTTTAGTTTGAAGTTTCAGAAAGTTCTTGAGGATACCAACATCTTCAACTTCTGTTTCAACAATATCTCCTACATTCATAGGTCCTACACCTGGAGGAGTTCCAGTTGATATTATATCTCCAGGTTTTAATGTCATTATATTTGATATAAATTCTATCAATTCGTAAACATCAAATATCATATTTTTGGTGTTGGAATTTTGTTTCAATTCTTTGTTAAGTCTTAATGAAATTTTTTGGTTCATTGGATCCATCTCTGTTTCGATCCAAGGCCCTAATGGTGCGAAGGTATCAAAACTTTTTGCTCTGGTCCATTGGATATCCTTCCTCTGTTTGTCCCTTGCAGTAACATCATTAACAACAGTATAACCGCCAATGTATTCAGGGGCATATTCAGATTTAACATTATGAGTTTCTTTTGAAATAACTATTCCAAGTTCTGCCTCATGATCAACTTGTGTAGAAGATCTGGGATAAATTATAGCATTTAAATGCCCTATAACTGCTGTTGATGGTTTTATAAAAATAATGGGTTCTTCAGGGAGGTCCATATCAAGTTCATTTGCATGGTCCATGTAATTTAGACCAATGCACACAATTTTCGAAGGAGCTATAGGGGCAATTATCTCTACTTCCTGAAGTTGATAGCTGTTTAAAAGTTCCAGTTCATCTACATTCAAGGTATTTATTGCTTCGATCATAGAGGAATTGATTTCCGTTATTTTTTGATTTTCTATAAAACCTGTTTTTGTTTTCCCTTGTGTTTTAAATCCCACTAGTTTCATTGAAATCACACCATATGAATCATTTAAATGATTCTCTCAATTGGTACTACTAAAATGTCACGAGCACCTATCTTTTTGAGATGATTTACAAGATTAAAAACTTCTTTTTCATCAACAACAGCATGAACAGCTACAACATCATTATCAGAAAGTACATTTGAAACAGTAGGTCCTGTGAGTCCGGGCATGGCTTTTTTAACATCGTCGAGGAATTTTTTGTTGACATTCATCATAACAAGTTTTTTACCCTCTGCATCTAAAACTCCTTTTATTCCGGTTCTTATGGCTTCAATTTTATCATTGTTGACTTTATAACTTTTTTTATTTGCAATGAGTTTAATTGAGCTTTCAAGGATCGTGTCAATGATTTTTAGATGATTCATTTTCAATGTGGTTCCGGTACTTGTAAGGTCTGTAATTATATCTGCAACGCCAATAAAGGGTGCTATTTCTGTAGATCCACTTAATTCTACTATTTTAGCTTCAATCCCTTTGTTCTTGAAATATCGTTTTGTTAAATTGGGGAATTCAGTTGCAACCACGGCACCATCTTCAATATCCGAAATTGTATTAGTGCATGAATCTTCTGGAACAGCTAATACTAGTTTTGCACTTCCAAAGTTCAGATCTTCCAATATCTCAACCGATGCACTATTCTCTTCTATGAGATCTAGGCCGGTCATTCCTAGATCTGCCGCACCATCTGCAACAAATTCCGGTATGTCAGCCGCTCTTGTGAACATAACACTTATCTCTTCATCATAAGTCTCGGAAAATAGTCTTCGATTGGCAGTATCCTTTACTCCAATCCCTGCTTTACCTAAAAGTTTGACAGCAGGTTCGCTGATCCTTCCTTTGGAAGGCAATGCTATTCTTATCTGCATTTAAATCCTCCTATTTCTAAAAATGTTTAAATCATGATTTAGTACTATTAAATTGATAACATGATAAAGTTGAACTGTTAAATATTTATGTTCTTCCCTCAATTCATATATGGTGTGAAAATGGAAAGCAAAAACATTCTTATAAAAGATGCAACAATCATTGCTGATGAAATAATAAAAGGCTCATTATTAATCGAAAACGATAAAATAGTGGAAATTTCCGACAAAATCGGAATTAGTGATGCAGAAGAGTTAATACTCGCAGATGACAAGATTTTACTCCCTGGACTTGTTAACACTCACACACATCTTTCAATGACACTCATGAGAGGCCTTGCAGATGATATCCCTCTTGATTCCTGGTTGAATAATCATATTTGGCCTGTTGAAGCAAATCTTAAAGGGGAACATTGTTACGTTGGAGCATTATTAGCCTGTGCAGAAATGATCAAATCTGGAACAACATGCTTCAATGATATGTATTTTTTTATGGATCAAGTTGCAAAAGCTGCTGATGAAGCGGGTATTCGTGGAATGCTTTCACATGGAATGATAGACTTTGGTGACGAAGAGAAGAGAAAAAATGAATTCAAGGAAACAAGGCGTATTATAAAAAAATGTCATAATACTGGAGATGGCAGGATTAAAGTTGCATTTGGGCCTCATTCCCCATATACATGTTCACAAGAATTACTTGAAGGAGTAAAGAAGGAATCAAATAAATATGGAGTTAGAATACACATTCATGTCTCTGAAACTCAGAAAGAAGTTTCAGACATTCAAGAGATACATGGAAAACGTCCTTTTGAGTATTTAAATGATATAAATTTTTTAGGAGAGGAAGTAACGGCTGCTCATGCAGTGTGGGTTTCAGATTCTGAAATCGATATAATTAAGGAAAAAAATGTTAAGTTATCTCATAATCCTTCAAGTAACATGAAACTTTCATCGGGAATTTCTCCGGTTGCAAAACTTTTAGATAAAGAAGTTTGTGTGTCTTTGGGTACTGATGGCCCTGCATCAAACAACAATATGGATTTATTTGAGGAGATGAAAATTTCTGCACTTCTTCAGAAGGTAAATACCATGGATCCAACTGTTCTGTCAGCTGAAAATGTTTATAAAATGGCTACTATTAATGGTGCTAATTCACTTGGCCTTGAAAATGAAATAGGAAGTATAGGAGTTGGCAAAAAGGCTGATATTGTCTTAGTTAACAAGAAAATACCCAAATTAACTCCATTTAGAAATCCTATTTCTCATCTGGTATATTCTGCTAGCGGGGGTGATGTTGATACAGTGTTATGCAATGGGGAGATACTTATGAAAAATAAGGAACTTTTAACAATTGATGAAGCAAGAGTAATTGAGATTGCAGAAAATGCTTCAGAAGATCTTCTATCGAAATGTTGAACTATTTTTATGGGAATGAAGCCTAATGGGGTATAAAATGGATAAATTAGTTTTATTTGACATTGATAAAACATTACTGGTTGGTTCAACATTTCATTATGCTGCTTTAACAGAAGCATTATCCCAAGTATATGGAATAAAAAACCCTAGTTCTATTCCAAATATGCAGGGAATGACAGATCTCAAAATTATTTGTACAACACTTGCATTGGAAAAACTGGATTTAGATACAATAAAATCTGGTTTAGACGAATGCATGGATTTGATGTATTTGAATTTTAAGGTAGCTCTTCAAAATAAAGATTTAATAGTGTTAGATGGTGTGAGACTATTGCTTGAAAATCTTCAGAGACTTGAAATACCAATGGGTCTTGTTACAGGAAACATGGAAGCCATAGCCTGGTTGAAACTTGAAAAAGTAGGTTTAAAAAAATATTTCCAGTTTGGTGGATTTGGAGACAGAGTTATGAAAAGAAGTAGTCTGGTTAAGGACGCTATTGCAGAGTCTGAAAAAAATTTAGGTAAAATTAATTATGAAAATATTTTTTTGATTGGTGACACATCGCGAGACATATTAGGTGGTCAGAAAGTGGGAGTTAAAACAATTGGAGTAGCCACTGGAGATTTTTCTAATCATGAACTTATTCTTGCTGGTGCTGATTTCATTCTTGATGATCTTAAAGACACAAAAACCGTTTTGGACATTATTTTGAATTGATATGATTGATGATATAAACTGTTTTTTTTCTTTCAATTAACTCAGTTTTTAGAATAAATCATATTTTATTGAATGAGTTACATACATTTATAAAAGGAGGGAATTTATTGGGATCCTATTTCAGAGAAGATATCGAAACTTTACCGCGAGATGAGTTAGATGAGCTTGTTGATGAACGCATACGTTACACAGTGGAATATGCCTATGAAAATTCACCTTTCTATAGGAAATGGTTCGATAAAACTGGTACAATCCCCTCTGATGTTCAAGATCACGAGGATCTCAGAGAACTACCAGTTGTCTCAGGCGAAGTTATAAGGGAGAACCAGCCTCCAGAGACTAATATATTTGAGTTTAAATCTACTTCGTGGAAAAATGTTTTCACAATACATGAAACTAGTGGAACCAGCGGTGTTCCAAAATCATTTTTCCTGACTTGGGGCGATTGGCAGCGTTATTCAGAGAAGTATGCTCGTGCATTCGTATCTCAGAACTTTGAATCAGGTGACAGAGTTGTTGTGTGTGCATCGTATGGTATGAACATTGGTGCAAATACAATGACTCTTGCAGCTCAAAAAATTGGTATGACCATAATTCCTGAGGGTAAATGCACTTTTCCAGTTAGAATTATTAAGAACTATGAGCCAACTGGCATCGTTGGAAGTGTATTCAAACTGCTGCGTCTTGCACATAGGATGGAGTCTGAGGGAATTAAACCTTCAGAATCAAGTATAAAGAGACTTATAGCTGGTGGAGAAAGTTTTCCTGAGGAATCACGTAATTACCTACAGGAAGTATGGGATGTTCCAGTTTACAATACATATGGAAGTACAGAAGGTACTATGTGTGGGGAGTGTATTAAAAAGAGCGGATTACATGTGCCTGAGGATCTTGTTCACCTTGATGTATATAATCCTCAGCTAGAAAACTTTGTAGAAGATGATGAATGCGGTAGAATTGTTCTAACAACTCTTTTACCTTTAGGTGGAAAAACAGGAAATTTGCTCATTAATTATGATACTGATGACACAACCACAGTAGTATCACGCCATAGATGTAAATGTGGAAGAACTCATATGAGAATAATGAATCCTCAGAGGGAATCAGAAACTGTATGGGTTTCTGGTTTCCCATTTAACAAGGTAGATGTTGAACAGGGAGTTTTTCAACGTGAAAACATGGATTATTTAACAGGAGAATATGAAGCATTTATATATGGGGATAATGATAAGGCAACTTTAAAAGTTAGGGTTGAATGTGATGATCCTGTTAGTTGTGATAAGGACATAGTTGAAAACAATTTTATCAAAACATTCTTTAAATACAAAGCCGGTCTACAGCAAGCACACACAGATGGAACATTTAACATAATGTTCGATTTTACTGAATCAGAAGGTCTAGAATTTTATAGAATCAAGGGAAGACCTAAACGTTTGATAGACCGCCGATGATTTTAACATAACTTACAATTTTTTTATAATTCAATAAATACGAAGAATTTAATTATTCACATGAATTTTCCAAAAAAAAAATATATTATGATGTAATTGATAGAAGAATTTTTTATTTCCAAAATAAAGTTTCATTTCCAATTTTAATGAAATAAAAAGGGAATATAGGAGAAATGAACATGTTAAACGCTGAAACTTATATAACAAAGGATAAAGGAATTGGGGGCAAAATCAGAACAAAATATGAAGATTTTTATGTTGAAGAAATACCTGAACATCTGCCAAGTGGAACCGGACCCAACACATGGATATTAATTGAGAAAATAGGCAGAAATACCCTTGACGTAGTACTTGACATTGCAAAGGAGTTTAAGATCAGTCGAAAAAGAATGGGATTTGCAGGTATGAAGGATAAATCTGCCTTAACAAGACAATGGTTATGTGTTTCAAACAGTGAAGCAACAGAGCTAGAGGGATTAGAAGATAAACTATACAATGTAAAAGTACTTGAAATTAAACAGAATGAGAAAAAACTCAGGATAGGACAACTTATTGGTAACAAGTTTAGAATTTTAATCAGAGATACACAAAATCCTAAAAATGATGTTAAAACGGCTAAAAATGTTTTAAGTAAACTTGAGAAAGTTGGTGTACCAAACTACTATGGATGGCAGAGGTTTGGAAAGAACAGACCAAATACTCACAGGGTTGGAGAATACATTGTTCAAAATGATATTAAAGGTGCAGTAGATTCTTATATTGGAAACCCTTATCCTAAAGAAAAGGACCATATAAAGTCTGCCAGACAATATTATGATGAAGGGGAACTGGAAGAGGCTTACGAGAGTATGCCTGCGGGAATGAGATATGAGAAGATGATGCTCAGGGAGCTAATGAAACAAAAACGAAAAAAAGGAGAACTTAATGAAAATTCATATAAAATAGCATTAGAAAGCCTTCCTAAACCACTAAAACGAATGTTTGTTCATGCATACCAGTCTTACCTATTCAATAAGGTTGTGAGTGAGAGATCAAAACTTGGAATAGATAAATATGTCGATGGGGATATAATAATCGACAATGAGGAACATTTAGTGCATGAATTTGATATAAATAATATAAATGAAAGAATAAAGTCTTTTGAGGTTCATCCAACAGCACCACTTTATGGTACTAAAGTACCACTTGCAGAAGGAGTGGTTGGTAAAATAGAGCAAAAAGTTCTCGATGATGAGGGAATAAAACTAGAAGATTTTGAATGTCCAAAAACTCCAAAATTAGGAAGTCATGGACTTAGAAGAGCTATAAGATTTAAAATATGGGATATTTCTGTAGTTGAAACTTCTGAAGAAGTACTCACAGAGTTTTCCATTCCAAAAGGATGCTATGCAACTGCTGTTCTCAGGGAAATAATGAAAGAAGATGTGTATTAACTAAAATTCAAAATATGAGTTATTTGATACTGTTTGTTAATAACATTTTTTCACTCACCAAACAGTTTTTCATTTTTTGTATTCACTAAATTAAAGGGATAAATGGCATATCGAATTATTATCATATTTAATACACTTTTTATATGGGTTCTGAGTCATTAACTAATAGTAAAATGTCGAATTTAGATAATGATTTGTTTGTAATTAAAAAAAATTTGGTTAATTGTTTTAGTTAAAAATATTTAATGATTGTTAAAGTGTATTTTTAACTATTTTACCATCTTTAATTACCAATAATATATTATTTGGGTCTCCTAATGACTTTATATTTGTTAATGGATCGTATTTGCTTATAACAATGTCCGCAAGTTTTCCAAATTCAATTGAACCCAATTTTTCTTCCCATCCTAAACTTTCTGCTGCTTTTTTTGTTCCTGCAACGATTGCTTCCATAGGGTCCATTCCCATATCGCACATGTATCCTAGTTCATCAAGGTTGCGACCGTGTGTTACAACACCCGAATCTGTTCCCATTATAATTTTAACTCCAGCTTTGTAAGCCTTTCTAATGTTATTTTCATGGACTTTTTCCATACGAATAGCATCGTCACGACTCCAGTCGGGTATTGCTGATGTTTCATCTTCTGCTAATTCTTTGTTTATCTTCATTGCTATGAATGTGGGAACAAGGAAGGTTCCATTGGAAATCATCAGTTCTATACATTCATCATCAAGACATGTTCCATGTTCAATTGAGTTCGCTCCTGCGTTGATAGCATTTTTAATACCTTTAGTTCCATGTGCATGGGCCACAACTTGTAAATTCCTGTAGTTGGCTTCTTCGACTATGACTTTCAATTCTTTCATGGAAAACTGAGGATATTCCGGACGATCATTGGCGCTTATCACTCCTCCTGTAACCATGACCTTAATTACTTCTGCGCCTGCACGCATAATTTCCCTTACAGTTTTCCTAACTTCTTCTTCACCATCAGCAATTCCATCTGGATAACCTGGATATATTGGTTTAATATCAAAGCCAGAATTTAACCAAAAATCAAAATGTCCACCTGTAATAGAAAGGGGTGAAACTGAGATCTGAAGACGTGGTCCTATAATAATTCCGTTATCAACTGCTAGTTTAACTCCTACATCCGCAAGACCCGCATCTCTAACACTTGTCACTCCTGCATTAATAGTACGTTTCATTCGTTCGATGGCATTATAAAAATATAATGAAAGGGGGGTGTATATGGTTTCTTCCCGTGCAAAGCCCTCTGTCATAAGGTGAACATGGGTATCTATGAAACCAGGTAATATGAAACTTCCTTTTACATCTACAATGTTTAATTTTTCAGCAGGGATTTTTATAGATTCTTCTAACCCTGCAGCAACTATATGATTATCTTTTATTAGAACAGCCGCATTTTGGATGGGAGTTCCTCCATTTCCATTGATTAAAATCCCATTATTAATTAGTAAGTACGACATTTGTTACCATCTCTCAAATTTTAGTTTTCACAATTGTTAATACTATATTTTTAAAGTTCTTATTTTTTGTTAAAATAAGTCTTGTTAAAATAAATCAAAATTTTCCAAAATTTCACTTACATTTTATATCATATTTAAAAAAAGGAAGATATTAATAGAATTAAAAGAAAAATATGTAATAATGAATTGAAGGGGGAGGCCGTAGCTGGAGCAATAGGGGCTGCAGCAGGTTTGATAGGATTAATAGTGGCCATTATTATTTACGGAATCATTGGTGCAATAGGTGGAGCTATAGGGGTTTTAATAAAAGGTACAGGTTAGATACTATACTGAATTTAACCCTAAATTTTCTTTTTTTAAAATTAATTTTTTAATCAATTCGATAATTCTAAATTAATTCTAATTATTTTTACAAAAAATATTAGTAATTAAAATAAATAATGTATATTTGTAATGAATCTGAGAACACCAGAATTATAGACTTATAATGTACAAATTTAATTCTAATAAAATCTAAATTAAGGAGGAATTATATGGTTAACTGGGGAGCTGTTATAATTGGATTTTTCCTTTCAATAATTCTTGGAGGAATATTTGCAATAATTATTCCAATTTGGGGAGGATTACTAGGTCTACTTTTAGCAGGCATGGCAGTGGGGTATATAGTGGGTGGTGACGCAATGAATGGTGCTGTTAACGGTGCACTTGCAGGAGTATTCGGAGCCATAATACTTTCGTTCTTGCTACTTATAGCTGGAACTTTAATTTTAGGTATTATTGGATTCGCTGCAGCCACAATAACCTCTTTATTCATTCTTGTTGGCTTCATAGGCGTAATGATAGTAATGGCTGTCGGAGGAGCTATAGGATCCGTTGTGAAAAACGAACCAGAGGTAAGAGTAGTAGAGTACAGAGGTCCTTAATATTAAAGATCTATAAATAAATTATAAAGAAATTGAATATAACTTCGAATATCTTAAGCAGGAGAAAACATGATCGATCAAAAATCAGTAATAATAGGATTTCTAATAGCATTAGTACTTGTTTTGGCAATGGGCCTCATATTTCCGATTGGACAATTCGTAGCTGTACTAATAGGGGCCATAGTCGCAGGATATCTTGCCAATAAGAAAGCAAAAATAACAGTGGTAGAAGCCGCATTACATGGAATATTAGTGGGAATATTCACAGGAATAGTTCAGATTTTAATTGTCTTTGTACGATCAGGATTTTCAGAAACCGTAGCCAGTATTCTAATAATTGCAGCTCTAGTATTAATAGGCGCTTATATTATTATTGGGGCACTTGGAGGGATAGTTGGAACACTTGTCGGTGTAAAATCAACTAATTCTCCTGAAATAAAAGAAGATCAACCTAAATAAATTACAAAGGTGTATAAAATGACTGATTGGAAGGCTATTGGAATAGGGGCACTTATTAATGCGGTACTAACCATTGTACTAACAATTATTATGTTCCCGCTATTCTTTTTAGGGCCAGTTATAGGGGGATTTATGGCAACTTATCTGGCACATGATAATACAATGTACTACACTAAAAACCAGGCTGAAGGGGCTGCCGATGGTGCAGTATCTGGAGTAATAGGGGGATTAATAATTGGGGCAATTTTCATTTTAGGATTTGGAGCTTTAAGTACAATTATTGGGCCCGTATTTACTCAAGTAGGAGTAATTGCAGGTACCATAACCTTGATAACTGGAATGTTTATAACACTCATTTCTGTAATTATCGGAGGAGTTTTAGGTGCTATTGGAGGGGTTATAGGATTTTCTGTGAAAGAAAAAGGGTCAATAAGAGTTGAAGTTGATTAAAACTTCGATTATTTTCATTGAATAATTCAAATTAATAAAATGATTTTGTTTAAATTTTTCAATTACTGATGATTAATATTACAGTATTTTTAAGAAACCTAAATTTGCATCAACAATGATTTGATCTCCATTTTTGATTAAATCATAAATATCAGATTCTGGATGATCAACCATAGGAATTTCTCCCATTATGGCTCCTGTAGCTATTATGGGTTCGGCTTCAATAGCAACGATTGCAAGAGGAGCTGTTTTGTTTTTTGCCATTTGATACAATACATACGAACCAACAGTTGAACCTTTTCCAGATGGGATGATTAGGATCTTTCCCCCTATACTTTTACCGTAAAGGTCGTGATTTGAATCTGTAACAACACCCTTTTCAGGATCAACTCCTCCAAGGAAGCTCAATGGATATTTAGTTAGTATAACCTCACCTTTTGCGCAACCTTTTGAGATTTTTCTACATTTTATGATTTTTTTTGTCATTGTTACACTTTAATTAGTATATTTATTTTAGATATTTTATGCATTTAGATTTGTAAAATAAAAAAAAGAATAAAAAATAAAGCCATTAGGCTTTATTCATTCAATTTCCAATTTAATTCCACCAATTCTTGGTTGTAAGTAATTGTAAAGAGCGGCTGTAATTGCATATATTACGAATCCAAAAATTAAACTAACTACAATACTTGTAACCAATGATATTAATTCAGGTATTATTGCTGCACCTACTGCAATAGATATTATTAAACTAATAACCTGTATTAAGAAAGAAAATAGGGTTATTACGATAGCAGTTATTAATGCAAATGAGACTACTGGAATTGATTCTATTTCATGGAATTTTCCAATTGCATTCCCGAAATTAAATTGTATTCCTCCGATTTTTGGAGCCAGGAAGTTGTAGAAAATTGTCATTATTGCCGATGAAATAAAAGTCAAAATGAACATCCCAATAGGCACTCCTATTACTAAAATTGACAGTACTATTAGTCCCATCCCTCCAAAATTAGGCAAACCTGGAATTGCAGTACCAGCTGCACTTGCAGATAGGGCGGCGGCCTGTAAACCTAATACTAAGATGGGACCTATTATTAACATAATAATAAAGACGATTATTCCGGATATTGCCGAGATCATAAAAGCAAAAGGCACTACAGGAACATTTTTAATCTCTTTTAAATCTTCAAAACCCAGTTTTATGGCTCCTATTTTAGGAACTAATATATTATAAATTAGGGCTGTTAAAAATGATTGAACAATACTCAGTAAAAATCCAGCAGTAGGGAATAGTAAAAGTAGTGCTATTATCAAAGTTACAATGAAACTTGCATTTGCCCCTGCACTAGAAACTGCACCTATACTTAATATTATTATGAAAAATATTGCATATATCAATGACAATACAGCTGAAATTGAAGACATCATTATTGTATAAGGTACAATTTGAATGGATTTAATATCTTTAACTTGAATCAATGCATACACCTCCAAATCTATGTAAAATACTATCTAATTATGGTTGTATATAAATTTTTTTAACTTAAATAATCTATAAACAACATCAGAAATAGTTAAATTAAAATAAATATAATTTAATCCATTTTGAAACATTTTTTTAATATTTATTTTTAATGTTGATTAAAAAAAAAATATAAAAATAAAGGTTTTAACCTTTATTCAAGTCCTAACTGAACTCCGCCAATTCTTGGTGCAAGGAAGTTGTAGATTATGGTTATAAGTGCAACCATGATGAATGCTCCAATGAAGTATACAATTATACTTGCTATGAGAGCTACAATTCCTCCAACTGCGTCTCCTGATGCTGCCATTGTTATCAATTGTAATATTCCTCGAATAAGTCCGAATATTAATGCAACTGATGCTATAGCCAGCGATGCTGCAACAATGGGTATTGAGGATATTTCATGTAATGCGCCTGCAGGTGTAAATAATAATTTCACTCCACCTACTCTAGGTATTATGAAGTTATAGAATATTGCTGCCAGTGCATGTCCAATGAATCCAAATATAAAGACTAATATTGGTAGTGCAATGATTAAAATCAATGCTAACACTACGCCTCCAGTTCCTACGGCTGAGCCTGTTGGAAGGGTTGCAGGTGTCATGTTTGTTGCATTTGCTGCTATGTTGGCTATTAATGGAATCAATGTGCTTGTTAGTGTAGTCAGTGGTACAAGAAGTGCAGCAAGTACTAGACCAAATATGAACGCCCATATGGCTTCAATAACAGATAATATCAATGCAAAAGACACAACTGGGACAGAACGAACTTCGTTGCTTTCTATTCCTAATTTTACACCACCAAATCTAGGTACAAGCATGTTGTAAATGAGTGCAGTTACAAATGAGATTGTAATTTCGACAAGGAACGTGAAGATAGGGTATAGTATTATCAGTGATATTCCGAGGCTAGCAAATACTAGTCCTGCAGTTGGTATAAATGCTGCAAATGCTCCGAAGAAAATTAGTAGTATTATTGCTCCTATAAGTGCTAAAATTGCATTAACTGAAGATGACATCATTGTGAAAGACACTAGATCAATAGATTTTATTTCTTTAACGTCGACCATCTTTTTTCACCTCCTTTCTTGTTATAATACTTATTTCTATTCCATAACATATATTAAATTTTCGTTGTAGTAAAACAAGTAAATGCTGTAGATAATGTAATTTAAAACTGAATTTAGAAATTTACATAGAAATTTTCATAAAAATAAGGATTTGTTTAATTAATAATCTTTAATTTCATTTTAATGTAGAGATCAATTAAAAATTTTTAAAAAGGGGAAAAAAGTTTAAAAAATGAATTAAAACCATTTCCTTGATTCTATCAATACATTGTCAACCATTTGTATAGAAGATCCAATATAAGTATGGGGATCCATTATTTCTTCAATTTCACTTGGGGTAAGAAATTTGGTTATCTCTTTGTTAGAGGATATAATTTCCTTCAAACCACTATCTAATTCATATGCGTCCATTGAAGATTCTCTTACAAGTGCATAAGCAGTTTGTCTTCCAACCCCTTTTCGTGTGAGTTCTGCCATTACTCTTTCTGCCATTATTAATCCATGACTTAGATTAAGATTTTTTTCAATATTATCCTGCTTGAAAATCAGATTATTAAAAAGTTTTAGACTGAGTTTTATAATATAATCAGTTAACATGCAAGATTCAGGTAATATAATTCTTTCACAGGATGAATTGGTAAGATCCCTTTCATGCCATAGTGGATTGTTTTGAAGTGCAGGAGCTACATATGCCCTTATTACTCTAGAAATACCACATATTCGTTCTGCAGTAATTGGATTCATTTTATGGGGCATAGTACTAGAACCAACCTGTTTCCGGGGATCAAAACTTTCGCCAACCTCATTTATTTCTGTTCTTTGTAGGTTTCTTATTTCCAAAGCCATTTTTTCGAGTGTACTGGCAATATTGGCAAGATCCATTATGAACTCGGCATGTGCATCCCTTTGGACAATTTGATTTGAGATTATAACTGGTTTAAGTCCTAGAATTTCTGAAACTTTTTTATGGACAGCCAGGCCATCAGTTCCAAGAGCAGCAGTTGTTCCAACTGCACCGGTCATCATTCCAACACAAAGTCTTTCATTACATTCATCAAGTCGGTTTAGTTGTCTGTGCAGCTCATCTGCCCAGATTGCAAATTTCATTCCGTAGGTTGTTGGGAGTGCATGTTGCCCATGGGTTCTTCCAATACAAACATTTTCCTTATTTTCACCAGCTAATCCCAGAAGTGTCTTGGTTAATTGAGTTAATCGATCTTTAAGGATTTTAATGGATTCTTTAAAAAGCAAAGATTGTGATGTATCAATTATATCATTAGATGTAGCTCCAAAGTGTACATATTCCCCCGCATCATTTTCACATACTTCTGCAAGCGCCTTGACAATTGATGCAATATCGTGATTTGTTTCAGCTTCTATTTCAGATACTCTTTTCGATGTTACAAATTCAATGTTTGCTTTGGATTTTATTTCTACTGCAGCTTCTTTAGGTATCATGTCCATTTGAGCTTCTGCTTCTGCAAGGGCAGCTTCTACTTCAAGCATCTTTTGAAGTTTGTTATCTGTTTCCCAGACTTTTCTCATTTCTTCAGTTCCATATCTGTATTCTATTGGGTGGATAGCCATGTTAAAAAACTCCATTAAAAATGTTCTTAAAAGTCATAATAAAAAATTATAAAATTATTAATAAATATTTTCAAATTCCTAATTATGTAAAATCAAAGTAGGTTAAAAATCCTACTACGAGTATGTAAACCTCAGCGCAATACAGAAAACTGCAAGAACAATAGTCATAATTACTACTTGTTCTGGTGTAAGCTTAGGTCCCTTAGTTTCCTCTTCAAAGTATCTAACGAGTCCGGCACCGCTTGGAGGAAGTACTTGTTTATCCTTTTTTGCCATTAAATCACCACTTAAAATTGATCAATAATTATTATTAACAATAATATTCATTTATTGTGTTGAATCTTATTGATTTTAAACTTTATATTTATACTGGTTTTTATACTATAGTTTTAATCAATTTTTTTAATATCCATAGTTATAATATTGTTATAAATTATATATAAAATAAATATAATTAAGAGCTAATTAAAGGAATTTATACTTTAAACAGATAAATATGATTCAATACTCATTTCTAAATTAAAATATATGTTTATTTTAAATCCCATAATAGTTAACAGTATATTTTAGAAAAAGAGCTTACAATGGCCCGTTATTTGAGATAAAACGGAATTAATAGATGTATAATGTCTCTTACTTAAATATTTATGTTTTTAATAAAGTTTAAATGTTGTTTTATACATAGTTAAAGTATAGAATTTCCCGATTAAAATTTTTTTGTATATTAAGATTTGTTTGATTAGTTTTTGTAATAACATTAAATTCATAGAATTCAATATCAATGGGAAAGGGAATATTATGGGATACTTCGAAAATTTAGAAGAAGAAACTTTGAAGCTGTATGAAATAGCAAAGGAAGCAAGACTTAAGGGGCATGATATAGAGCTTGTACCTGAAATTCCTCTTGCAAAGGATCTTGCTGAACGTGTTGAAGGACTTGTTGGGCCCAAAGGGGTTGCGGCTAGAATAAAAGAATTAGAAGATGATATCTCTCGTGAAGAAGTTGCATTCTTAATAGCCAGGGAAATAGTTACAAAAAAAGATGTTGAAGGACGAGAGGATAGCATAGAAGTTCAGGAACAGAAGTCTGACCAGGCAATTAGAACAGCTCTTGCAATATTAACAGAAGGTGTTGTTGCTGCACCTTTGGAAGGTATTGCTAAGTTGAAAATCAAAAGAAACTTTGATGGTGGATGGTATCTTGCAGTTTATTTTGCAGGACCTATAAGGAGCGCAGGTGGAACTGCAGCAGCAATGGCAGTTCTTATTGGAGATTATATAAGAATTTCACTGGGACTTGATGCATATAAGCCCACAGACACAGAAATTGAAAGGTATGTTGAAGAGGTTGAGCTCTATGAATCAGAGGTTACAAATCTTCAATATTCTCCAAAACCCGATGAAGTCAGGGCAGCTACTAGAAATATACCTGTAGAAGTTACTGGGGAACCAACAGATAAAATAGAAGTTTCGCACCGTGATTTGGAACGTGTTGAAACTAACAACATAAGAGGTGGTGCTCTATTAGCTATTGCAGAAGGAGTTATACAAAAAGCACCTAAAGTTTTAAAATACGCCAATATCTTAAAAATTGATGGATGGGAATGGTTAGGAGAATTTTCTAAAACTTCTGATCCGAAAGATGATGACGGTGATGCTCCTAAAGTTGATGACAAGTATATGAGAGATATAATTGGAGGAAGACCCGTTTTAGCTTATCCGCAGGCCAAGGGAGGTTTTAGATTAAGATATGGGAGATCAAGAAATGCGGGACTTGCTGCTATGGGTATACATCCTGCAACAATGGAAATTGTTGAGTTTCTAGCTGTTGGAACACAGATGAAAATTGAAAGACCGGGAAAAGGAAACTGTGTAGTACCATGTGACAGTATAGATGGGCCAATTGTCAAGATGAAGGATGGTAGTGTTGTTAAGGTTGAATCCGAACAACAAGGAAAGAAAATAAAAAATCAAGTAGATGAAATTGTATCGTTGGGAGACATGCTGGTACCATTTGGAGAATTTCTAAGAAATAACCATATTTTACTCCCTGCTGGCTGGTGTGAGGAATGGTGGGTTCAGACCATTGAAAATTCCAACCTTTACTCAGAAGGAGATATTGATATAAAATCATTAGAAACAGCTAATATAAACTCTAAAAGAGCTTTTGAAATTTCTGAGAAATATCATGTGCCACTACACCCAAAATATACATATTTTTACCATGATATCACTCGACAAGACATTAATCAACTTGTAACATTTTTACATGAAAATATTGGTATAAGTGATATAAACATGGATATAAATGGGGGAAATGGAAATGCCCCTAAAGAGGAGGATTCTCTAAATAATGATCCTCCTACCGGTTTAACGATTAAGATGGGACCTGAAAAACGAATTTTGGAAGTTTTAGGTGTTCCTCATCAAGTTGTGGGGGGGAATATGATCATTGCGCATGATCATGCATACTCACTTTTAAAAACACTTAATGAACCTATAACATTTTCCGATGAATCAACCACTCTAGAAGCAATTAATAAAGTTTCTCCAGTTAAAATAATGGCAAAAGCACCAATATACATTGGTTCAAGAGTAGGAAGGCCTGAAAAGACCAAAGAAAGGAAAATGAAACCTGCACCACATTCACTTTTTCCCATAGGAACCAATGGAGGAAGCAGACGTAATATTGTTGATGCAGCAAAAAAGGGAATCATCAGCGTGGATATTGCCAGATGTAAGTGTACAGAATGTGGTGTTGGATCAATGCAGGCAATATGTCCAGTATGTGGTGCAAGAACTGTTCTAACAAGTTCTGGAAAGAAAAGAATCAATTTAGCCAATTTATTGAAGAAAGCATATAAAAATGTGGGTGTGAGAAAGATCGATGAAATAAAGGGAGTTATAGGAATGATTTCTAAAGAAAAATTCCCAGAACCTCTTGAAAAAGGAATTCTTCGATCAAAAAATAATGTTTTTACATTCAAAGATGCCACTATTAGGCATGATTCAACTAATTTGCCATTGACACATTTTATACCTCGCGAAATAGGTGTTACTCCTCAAAAACTCATAGAATTGGGTTATACTAATGATATTCATGGAAATAAAATTGAAGATGAAGAACAGATGGTTGAAATCAAAATTCAAGATGTTGTAATATCTGATAATTGTGCAGAATACCTTATAAGAGTTTCAAATTTTATTGATGATCTTTTAGAAGAATTTTATGGACTTGAAAGGTTTTACAATATAAAAAGTAGAGAATATCTTATTGGACAGCTGATTGTTGGTCTTGCACCACATACATCTGCAGGTGTTCTAGGAAGGATAGTTGGATTTACAAAGGCTGCTTGTTGTTATGCACACCCATTTTTCCATTCTGCAAAAAGAAGAAACTGTGATAGTGACGAAGATTCCATAATGCTTTTATTAGATGCTTTATTAAATTTTTCAAAGATATACCTTCCCAGTACTAGAGGGGGAAGAATGGATGCACCATTGGTTTTATCATCTAGGATAGATCCTGAAGAGATAGATGATGAATCGCACAATATAGATGCAATGTCAAAGATTCCAATTGAACTTTACGAAAAAACATTAGAATTTGCAAAACCCTCTGATGTTCTGGACCTTGTTGATAATGTTAAGAAGAGACTTGGAACTGATGATCAATATCAAGGATTAATATTTTCTCATGAGACATCTAGTATCCATAGCGGGCCAAAACTTTGTCTCTATAAGATGCTTCCAACTATGAAGGAGAAGGTTGATGGACAAATTAAACTTGCAGAGAGGATCAGAGCGGTTGACCAGAAAGGAGTTGTTGAAGGTGTTCTAATGTCTCATTTCCTACCTGACATGGCAGGTAACAGTAGGGCATTTTCGAGGCAAAAAGTTCGATGTACAAAATGCAACAAGAAATATAGGAGAATACCTCTTTCTGGTGAATGTGTGTGTGGTAACAATCTAATCCTTAGTATATCAAAAGGATCTGTTGTTAAATACTTGGAAATATCAAAAGATCTTTCCCAAAGATATCCTATTGATAATTATTTGATTCAGAGGATAGAACTCATTGAATCAGGTATAAACTCATTATTTGAAAGTGATAAGTCAAAACAGAGTTCTTTGGACGTGTTTCTATAATTAAAATATTTAATGGAGTGAAAATTATTATTCGTATTAAACCAAATATTTATTATTTGGAAGGTTAATTGTATATCTATAACATGATTTTATAATCCACAAATATCCTTCGGATGATGGATTTCAAACTATGTTAAATATATACACCAAGACCGTTCAAAAAACAAGATTTAAAAGTTAAGAAAATTAATATAAAATACAGGTGTTGCCAATGAGGGAGGATATTGAAAGGAACGAGCGTATTATTGCTGCTCTTCCTACAAGGGCACAAACATGTGTCATAAAGAATAACGGAATATTTGAAAGGTTCTCACACGAAAAGATAGTTAAATCATGCCTTATGGTGGGTGCTCCATTATGGGCTGCGGAGAAGATTTCTTCGTACGTTGCAAAGTCGGCATATGATGGTGTATCCACAGCTGAGATAAAGATACTGGTCTATGATTGCCTTAAAAGGGTAGATAGAAAAATTGCTGACAAGTATCTGGCATCCAATGCTCTTAGGGTAAGAACTTCGAGGGATACAATAGAACCATTTGATCAGAGAAAGATTGAAAAGACTCTTATTATTGAAACTGATGCTTCTGGAGAACTAGCTAGAAAGATTGCTACCGAAACATGGAAAGAGCTTAAAAAACTTGATGTGGATTATTTAACAGCTCCAATGATAAGGGAAATTGTAAACACTAAACTTGTAGAATACGGTCTAGAAACACTACGTAAGAAGTATACAAGGCTTGGTATACCGGTATACAACATCACTAACCTAATACGAAATGGTTCTCGTGATAACGCTAACATGATACACAACCCTGAAACTGTGCATAAGTACGTTGCAGACGAAGCACTGAAACAATATGCTTTGCTAAGAATCCTTCCAAACGAACTTGCAGATGCTCATTTAGGTGGAGATATACATATTCATGACTTGGAGTTCTTTGCGGGCCGTCCTATAAATTGTTTGCAGCATGATTTACGTTTGTTTATTAAACATGGGCTTAAAGTGGATGGTACGGGTGATCATACGTCTGTTGCGGGCCCTCCTAATCATATTGAGACTCTTATGAATCATTCTGGAGAGATTATGCTTGCTGCTCAGCAGAATATGAGTGGTGGACAGTCTATGAGTCTTTGGAATGTTTTTGTGGCTCCTTTTGCTGCGGGCCAGCCGTATGAGAAGGTAAAACAGGCTGTTCAGATGTTTATCTATAATTTGAATATGGCTTATGCTGCTCGTGGTTCTCAGGTTCCTTTTACCTCTATTAACCTTGAATTCAGTGTTCCCAAGTTTTTGGAGGATGTAACTGCTTATGGTCCTAAAGGTAAAAATGTAGGTGTTTATGGGGACTTTGAAGAGGAAACACGATTGTTGCAACGTGCTTTTACTGAGACTTTGCTTGAAGGTGATTCTGATGGTAAACCTCATCTTTTCCCGAATACTATCTATGTTTTAAGGGATAAGATTCTTAATGGAGGATTTGAAGAGGATATTAGACGTGTACATGAGCTTTCAGCCAAGTATGGTACTGCTTACTTTGTGAATATGCTTCCAAAGTACAGGGGTAATATGGCTAATTATATGGGCTGCAGAACCTCATTAAGTGATAATTGGACTGGTGACTGGGATAAGGATTGTTTCAGAACAGGTAACTTGGCTTATGTTACTTTGAACCTTCCTAGGATTGCCTATAACTCCCGGGATGATGATGATGTCTTTGATTATTTGGACTCTTATATGAGTATCGGTGAAGAGGTGTTGATGCTCAGGCGTGAGCAGGCTTTGAATTGTCTGGATAATTATAATTTACTCCCATTTTTAACTCAGGAGGCTGATGAGGAACGTTATTATCAGGTGGATAATTCAACACTTTCATTTGGTTTTGTGGGTCTTAATGAGATGTTACTGGCCCATTGTGGTGAGGGTATTGAGGATCCGGATGCTAGGAACTTTGGTATTAAGGTAGTTAAGTATATGAATAAGCGTACGGAGGAGTTGAAGAAGGAAACTGGTTTGAGGTGGACAGTTCTTCAGACGCCGGCTGAGTCTACTGCTTATCGTTTTGCAACGTTAGATAAGGAGAAGTTTGGTGATAGGGCGATTTTACAGGGTGATGAGTTGGCTTCTTATTATACTAATTCTTCCCATGTTCCTGTGAATTCGGATGTTTTGTTGCCTGAGAAAATTAAAATAGAGGAGAAATTCCATCCTATAACGTTGGGTGGTCATATTTTCCACGCCTTTATGGGTGAGGCGTATTCAGATCCTGATTCTTTGATGAGTCTCACCAATAAGATCGCGAAGAAAAGTGATATTGGATTTTGGGCCTACAGTTCTGCACTTAGCTTCTGTATTAAGTGTAAAACACTTATGAAAGGTCTTCAAACAAAATGTGGAACTTGTGGTGAAGAAACAGAAGTTGAATGGTACGATCGTATCACAGGATATGTTCAACAAGTAGGAAGGTCTAGATCAGCATCGGGCGGTTGGAATCCTGGTAAAATGAGGGAACTAATGGATAGAAAGAGGTTTTAACTGTCTATAAATTTTTTATATTTTTTTTTAAGGATTATTTTTTTTGAAACTAATAACGGAGAAGTTGAGATGACAGCTGAAGCTGACGAATAGAAACTACTGAAGAGAATGAAAGAACTTCATAGAGAAATAGATGTGATGAAAGATAATAAATTAGATTGTCTGAAATCAATTTGGATTACATCAAAAATGAACTTTTTACTCTGGATTTTATGAAAACTCAAGACAGATTTTTCAAGTTTTGAAAAGATGATTAAATCTACAAGTTTCAAAATAGAAAATGAGATTGAATTTAGGGATGCAACAGACACAGTTGAGTGGAATCAGTACATTATGAAAAATACTGAATTTAAAAATTGGAATGAAATGTTACGAACCGCAGTGATTGATAGGGCAACTAGAAAGTTTATGGTTAAAACATTGTTGTAATTTTTGAAACTTTTAATATAATTGAAAATCTATGTAATATTTTGATATTATGAATTTTTAATAAATGTTTGTGATGATTTATGGATCAGAATGTAGTTTACCAAAGGATCAATGAACTGTGCAATGCTTTCAAAGAAAAACAGATTGAGATATTTCACTGGCTTCATCAGCATCCCGAACTTGCCTTTCAAGAGTTTCAGTCAGGACAGTATATTGTAGATTGTCTAAATGAAATAAATGGAATTGAAGTAGTCTATCCTATTGCGAAAACAGGAATCAAAGCAGTGCTTCACGGTGAAAATCCAGGACCTACAGTTTCATTACGAGCTGACTTTGATGCATTGCCAGTAAAAGAAGAAACAAACCTAGATTATGCATCAAAGTCTAAAGGGATATATAATGGACAGAAGACCTATGTAGCTCATGCGTGTGGTCATGATGCAAGTGCTTCATCTGCATTAGGTACTGCGAAAGTTTTAAGTCAACTTAAAAATGAGTTAAATGGTAAAGTTGTTTTCTTATTCCAACCTGCAGAAGAGGGTGCACCTCAGGGTATGGTTGGTGGTGCTGAACTAATGGTTAAAGCAGGTGCCTTAAAAAACCCTGATGTTCACGCAATATTTGCACTACATCCTTACAGCAAAGCTTATCCTGGAAACGTGTTATTAAGTAAAGGGATCACACATGCAAGCTTAAACGATTTAATAATCAAAATCAAAGGGATCCAAGCTCATGGCTCAATGCCATGGGTGGGTAAGGATCCTATTTTGGCTGGAGCAGCAATCATAAATGCACTGCAGTCAATTATCAGTAGAGAAGTTGATCTAATGAGAGGTGCAGCTGTTATTACTGTAGGATACTTTCACGGAGGCATTAAAGTTAATATAATTCCTAAAACAGCTGAAATGGGTTTAACAATCAGATCTCTTGATGATAGTACACAAAAACTGCTTTTAAAACGTATAACTGAAGTTGCAGATTTAACTGCTAGAGCGCATGGGTGTGAGGTCGAAATTATCCCTGGACAACATGATCCATTGAACAGAAACAATAATGAACTATGCAAAAATATGCTACCAACTCTTCAAAGAGTTGCAGGAAAAGATAAACTCAATTATAAACATGCCACCACAGGTTCAGAAGATTTTTCATATTTCTCTCAGAAAATTCCTGGTTTATACTTGCATTTTGGAAGTGCACCTTTAGAATTTCCACTATCCCAATCAAAACCCAACCATCATCCTGGATTTCAAGTAGATGAGCTTGCTTTAAAATTTGCAACTAAATTAGAATGTAACTTATTATATGATTATCTTAGAAACAATTCCTAAATTTAAACTACTTAATCAATTTGAATAATCTTATTTTCTATTTTTGTATTCAAGAATGGTATGTACTGGAGAACCATTTTTGAATAGTATAGGCTTAGTTACTGATTCTGAAGAAGTTCCGAAGCCATGTGCTATCATCGTATGTCTTCCAGGTCCGCCTGCTACAACCAAAACTATATCTTGCGGTGAACGTGTTATAGGGACATTACCATCAATAATCCATTTATCATCAAGTTTCCTTCCTCCTTTGTCTCCATGTTCAATAGGAACAACAGAATTTTCATGCAAAAATTTTTTTACATCATATTTATTCAATCCGTCTTTTGAGATGGTTTCAGCATGTTCTGGGCTCATTATCACTAAGATTTCTCCAGGAACGTGGCTGTTGTTACATCCTGCTGTTGAAGCTGTGTGTGCTATTGTTTCCAAGAGATCTTCTGCATTTGTGCTTCGATGATCATTAACATTGTGAGGTGCTTCTACAGCAATAACTGTAGATGTACTTGTGTCTGGTTCAAAACCACGTTCAATATGTAATGATTCCCAGGGATTCTCAGATTCATTTTCGGCAAATACGTAGCTGTACTTGGCTGGGGATCCCATTGTAGAGTGGTCTCCAATCCCGGGAACAGCTCCTGCAATATTTATTAAACATAATCTTAATGCTCTACCTATACTGGCATTTGCAAGATTGCCTGGACCAAGACACCCTACACCACTTGCAGCGTCAATTTCTCTAGGAATGGGACCATTGAGGATCATGCATATAGAAACGGGATGGGTGGTTGCATTAACACTTGTAAGATTGAATTTTTTACTCGAAATTGCTTCTATCCCATGCTGTATTACTGGCATAAACTGTGGTTGACATCCTGCCATTACAGAATTGATTGCTACTTTTTCAACTGTGGCTTTTCCTTGTCTTGGCGGTAGTACTGCAATAATATCCTCTGAGGCAAGATCTGTATAATTTAGAAATTTTCTGATTCTTTCCCCAGTTGGTGGTATAATTGGGAGACCATCTGTCATTCTGCGAATGTAGAAATTGTAACTGGTTTTTTCAGGATCTGGATCTACAAAAACCTCAATATCATCTGTTCTATTTATACAGAGACGCTCATTTTTTACATCATTCGATTCTAGGATATCATCAATTGAACAACTGCAATTCTGCACATTTGAATGTAATTTATTATTTCTGGCCATGTTTTCACTTCATGGGATCTGTAGGATATATTTAAGTGAAGGGATAATGGGCAGTGTTTTTGTTTGGATTTCGTTGTTTGAAAGTCCAGCAATTGGATGTTTTACACTTAATATGCGAAGATCTTCTGCACCATGAGTTTTTGCAAGTTTATGTGCGAATGCCGTGAATTTTTCGGAACATATGGAGATGGTTGGCACTCCTTTATTCTCAAGACGTATTGCATCAAGGATTACCCAACTAGAACATGAACCACAGTCTCCAAGAGCAATCAAAGCAACTTCTCCTTCAGAAGCCATTTTAAGCTGATCCATAGTTGCAGGGGCCCCTGCAGGCTTTTTTACTGTAATAAATTTTCTTTTACCAAGGTTTCCTGCCAATGATGACAAAATAATATCTGCTCCTGGTTTTGTGTTATCCACTAATGAAATAAACTCGAAATCATGCGGAATTGGATTTAGATCTAGTTTAACTTGGTCTGTATCTCCTAGTGGATCTAGAGTATCCTTTTCAACAATTTTTACTTGCATTTTATCCCTTGTATTTATAAAACAAATTGAAGTTGAGTAAAAGTTTTTTTACTCTTCCAACCTAAATCTCTTAATCACTAGATCCTTATCAATTGATAAAACAAATGATGCAGCTCTAGGGCCTTGTTTTTTCCCGATTATCAGCTTGTAAATTGCTTGGAAAGCCTTTTGAGGTTTAATATTCAAGTCATGGATAATGGCGTACAATTCATCATGGAATTCCTCTGAGTTATAACTGCCATTTTCAAGAAGATATGCAACCTTTAACAAGAATTCTTTTTGTTCATCATTGATTTCAACTCTTGGAAGTTTGTTCAGTACCTGGAATTTTACAAATTCTGGTGCATAAAGTTCAAGCCAGTTTTTAACATGATTTATTCGGGTTTCCAGTTTTGCAACGTCAACATCATCAATTTCAGCGAACGTTTTTTCTGCCATAGATTTTGTTAGCTGCGAGTTTTTCTTTAATATATCAAAAACTTTCTCTGGATCATTGCCTTCTATCTGGTATGCAACAGTCATGAACCTGTATGACGGGTGAAAAGGCATGGATTCAGAAATTTCTATTTGTGATGCTTCGTATATTTTTTTAAGTTTTTGTTTCTCTTTATCTGAGGATGCTTCTTCTTCTCCATAGTATATACGTTCAACACGATCGTATTGTTCAATGAAATCTAAAAATGGCATTGATGGGTTGAAATCTTTATGTTTCAGCGGTTTGCTTCGGAATATAAAATAATTCAAAGTTTCTGGTTCAGCAATTTCTAGCCATTGTTTCGGTGTGAAAAATACTCCGTGAGATTTGGACATGGCTTCTCCCTTGAGTGTTATCCACTCGTATGGTACTGGATATGGTGCTTCGTAACCAAAGATATCCTTTGATATGATTTTACTCACATCGTATGAACCTCCACTTGCGGCATGATCCTTTCCAAAGGGTTCGCATGTTATTCCAAATATTTTCCACCTAGCAGCCCATTCAACACGCCATGTTAATTTTCCATTACCAGTTTTAATATCCATTTTGTCCTTATGACCGCATTTACAGCTGTAAAATACATTGTCACCATCGTAACTATGTGCATAAGTGGTGTTGACACGTCCACATTCCTGGCAAATAGGGTTATATGGGAGCCAATTTTCTTTTAAAGGATGTTCTCTGAATTTATTGAAAATTTCCCTGATTTTTGAGGCTTTTTCAAGAGCAATTCTGATATATTCATCGTACATCCCTTCTTTGTACATTTTGGCACCAGAATAAACTTCTAGTTCTATCCCAAATTTTTCAAGTAGGCTTAGAAGGGGTTTTTCAAAGTGTTCAACAAAGTTGGAACAACATCCTTCTGGACAAGGTATTTTGGAGTAGGGTATGCCCAAATATTTTTCATAGGACTCTGGAAGAGGGTAAGGAACCTTCCTCAATGGGTCATGATCATCTGCTATCCATATGGTCTTTGAATTAGTTTCCATTTTTTTAAGGGCTTTGGTCACAGCATTGGCTATAAATATGTCACATGAATTTCCAATATGTATAGATCCTGATATGGATGTTCCACTAGCAACAACATGCTCTGGCACATCCTTTTCATTTAATTCGTCTGCGATCCTTGCGATCCAGTGTTTCAATAACATCACCTTTATAGATTATAATAAATTATGAAAATATTTGTAAGATTTATTTAATCATTTATTTCAATTGAATAAAATGATATTGATATAAATCAAATGACTATTTTTTTAACAATATTGGTAAAGATATCCTCATTCCAATTAAAAGTATTTCTTGTCACTTATAAAAATAAATAAAATTAAGATCTAAAAAATAGATCTTAGAATAAAATGCTATATTGTTTAATTAAGATAAAAAAAGGATGGATCTTAGTCGAATACATCCTGACTAGCATCGTCCAACCATTCATTGACCAGTTTAACTGCACAGTAACTACCGCACATTGTACAAGTATCAGGGTCTTCTGGAGGTTTAGCATCCCTAATTGCTCTGGCATCTGCAGGACAGATTGCAGCTGCATACTGGCCTTCCCAATCGAGTTTTTTACGAGCATTTGCCATAACTAGGTCTAGTTCACCATTATGTATTCCTTTGGCCATATCACCTACGTAAGCTCCAATCCTGCTGGCTATAAGTCCTTCTTTAACATCTTCAGGTCCTGGAAGTGCAAGGTGTTCAGCAGGTGTAACATAACATATGAAATCAGCTCCAGCAGAAGCTGACTGTGCAGCACCTATTGAAGATACTATATGATCATAGGCAGGAGCAATGTCTGTTACTATTGGTCCAAGCATGTAAAATGGAGCATTATTACATAATTTTTTCTGCACCATAACATTGGTTGCTATTTCCTTCAAAGGAATATGTCCCGGTCCTTCTACAATTGTCTGAACTCCTCTTTCCCTTGCTCTATCGACCAGTTCACCAAGAATAATTAATTCCTGAACCTGTGCCCTGTCCGTTGAATCTGCTATCGCACCTGCCCTCATACCATTTGCAAGGCTTATAACGAAATCATATTCTTTAGCAATGTCAAGTACGTATTCATAGTTCTTATATAATGGATTTTCAACTTCATTGTGAACCATCCATGCTGACATGAATGCTCCACCACGACTTACAAGACCACCTTCACGGCCCTGCCTCTTAAGCCTTTTAAGGGTTTCTTTATTGACAGAACAGTGTATTGCCATGAAATCTATACCGTCTTTAGCCTGTTTTTCTATGGCCTTAAAGACAGCATCTTCCTCCATATATATTGCAGCTCCATGTTCCCTTATACATTCAATGGATGCCTGATAAAGAGGCACACTTCCAACTGGTAGATCAGATATGCTTAGTATTTTTCTTCTAATGGCATCCAAGTCTCCACCAACACTGAGCTCCATAAGGGTATCTGCCTGGTTTTCCATAGCTATCATGGCTTTTTTAACTTCCATATCCATATCATTTATATCTGTGGAAGTTCCAATTGTAGCATTTACCTTAGTTCTTAGACCTGCTCCAATACCCACCGGTTTAACATCTCTTCCAACGTTGTTTGGGATCGCTATTGTTCCCTGAGCAACTGATTTTCTGATAAACTCTTCGTCAACATTTTCGATTTTTGCAACCGCTTTCATTTGTTCTGTTATTATGCCCTTTCTTGCATCGTCCATCTGTGTCATAGAATCACCATTCACTTTTTAATTATTACTTCCCAAAGATTCTCTCTGTTCAGTTTAAATATCAAAATCATTCTAAAGCTTTAATTTATAATTAGCTTCACATCAAAATCTATGATTTTACTTTATACTCAACATAAAAATAGGTGTTGTTAAAGATACATGTAACAAACCAAGGATCACTATGTCGAATGATACTATTAACTTAGTCTTTTTATATTTTACTAGGTTTTCTATTTGATTTTCTGAATATTATATTATGTTTTATTCTACCAAATTAAATCTATTTCCACATCATTTCCATTCGATCTCTAACCATATTTTCATTGGGTACATTTGTTTGACATCCTTCAGCTTCCACAATAAATGATGCAACTGAAGAAGCAAATTTACCACAAGTTTCCAGGTCTTCTCCATTTAAATATGCATTTAAAAATCCTGCACGATATGAGTCACCTGCACCAGTTGGGTCAACAGTATCTCGGATTATGGCATCTATTTTTATTTCTTCATCTGTGCATATTGAACTTCCATCTTTACCATGGGTTGTAACAACAATATCCGGTCCAAAATTTATTAGGTCGTCTATAGTCATATTCAAGGTTTCCTGTATCCTTTTTATTTCATGATGGTTTCCAAATAGTATATTACATATTTTTAATACTTCTTCTAGTTCATTTTTGGAATACATGTGAAGATCCTGTCCTGGATCGAAGGATATGAGCTTTCCTAATTTATGGGCAACTTCGCCAGATCTTCTATTAAATCCAGGATCTCCTGTTGCAAGATGTACCGCATTAACAGAGTCAATTGCTTTTTGTGGCGGTTCTGAATTTTTAAATTGAGATGCTGCACCCCAATAGAAATAGCTTATCTGGTCATTATTGGAATCTGTTAGAACGAACGCAGTTGGAGTCTTTTCATCTTCAATAACTATCATATTTTCTGTATCAATATTGAGATTTTTTAGTTTATCCTCATATTCTGATCTTATGAAATCATTACCCACCGCAGATATTAGTGACGATTTAAGTCCTAAAGTTGATGCAACAACTGCTACATTTGCTGCAGCCCCACCAAATAATGTACGCATTTTGTTAATTGCTGTGGAAGTATTAGGTTGTGGGAACTCATTTACTTGTATTATATAATCAAATGCTGTATGCCCAATTGCTAGTAAATCTGATTTATTGCTCAATCAATCACCCGCCATATTTTTATTTTTGGAATATTTAAAATTAACCTAATTGTATTGTTAAAATAACTTCAGAAATTAGGAAATAAATTAAACTAAAGTCATAAAGAATTTAATCCAAATTTAGGAATATTATACAATATTAAATTCTAATAAAGCCTGAATTTTCTACTATTTTCTGTCCATTTCCAGTTATAAAATCTACAAAATCTTTTAAAACACGATTTTCCGTGTTACATAAAACAAGACTAATTAAATGTTTTGTTTCATTTTTTAAAATATCTGATCCTTCTGTAAAACTATTATTAAGAAATGTGTAGAGTTTATCGTTATTTTGAATTGTTTTTAATGCATTATATGGGGATTTAACCAATTCTACTATTTGGTAGTTAATTTTCATATTGTCCATGGTATTCCATGCCAAACGCTGTGATGAACCTTGTATTTCTAAAAAATTTTTTCCATTAATATCATTTATTCCTTGGATTTTTCTTTGATTTTTTGATACAAGAACCAGATAATCGTATGCAATTGGTATGAATTCTAAATCATGCATGAATGCCCTCACAGGATCATCAAGCGTTAAAATATCTACCATATCCTTTCTTGCAAGTTTTAAAGCGCTTTCGTCATCGGTTTGATATATGGTTACTTCAAGTTGATATTCAGTTGCTAGAGCTTCAACAAGTCCTGCTGAGATATATCCTCCGCAAATAACGGGTTTATCCCTTTCTTCCAGCCGTATCATATAATTCTCATATTTTTTTAATATTTTATACCCATTTTCTGTCAAACCAGAACCTGCTCCTGTTGTTTCCACCAATCTTAAACCAAATTTTTCTTCAGATTCTCTAATGCGTCTATTTAAAACAGAGTGAGAAATTCCAAGCCTTTTTGCAGCTTCTCGCTGTGACCATGTATTAGATACACATTTAAGTGTTTCAAAAATTTTATAACTGAATTCATGACCATTAATAACCATATTTAGTTTGGGAGAATACTTCATAAGACCACTTTAAAGGAAAGGTATTTGCATTTAAAATTTATGTTATATTTGTTTTCCAATCTATCTATTTCCATTATAGGGTTTTAATTTTTATATGATGATCTACTTGAAATAAATATAAGAACTATAACATTATTGATTATCACATTAAATAAAAAATGAATTAATTGGAATATATCTTGATTGAAGGTTATTCAGGAATTGTATTTAATACGTTAAATAATCTGTTATTTAAAAACAATAAACATTCTTATATGGTGGACAAATGATATTAAACGATGCAATAGAAGAAATAGTAGAAAATATAATGGCAGTTTCGGCTGAAACTAAAAAACAAAGTATTATAGAAATGATGGAAATTTTAACATCCTCCAAGAATGTTTTCCTTCTTGGCCAAGGTAGGTCCGGTCTAGTTGCAAGGGCATTTGCAATGCGTCTAATGCATCTTGGAATAAGTGTTTATGTGGTTGGAGAAACAATCACTCCGGCCATAGATGATGATGATTGTCTTCTGGCAATTTCAGGATCTGGAGAAACAAGTTACATAATAAGTACTGCAAAGATCGCAAAGAAAAGAGGTTCAAAAATTGTTGCAGTGACATCCTATGATGATTCAACCCTTGGAAAAATGGCAGATCTAGTTATACACATCAAAGGCCGTACTAAAGTTGATTCTGAAAAAAATTATATAAAACGGCAGATGAATGGAAAGCATTTGTCACTTTCCCCACTGGGTACTTTATTCGAAGTATCAACACTTATATTCTTAGATGCGCTTATAGCTCAACTAATGAATAAATTGGGAAAAACAGAGGATGATCTGAAAAAGAGGCATACTGTACTTGAATAATTTTAAATAGGGAATTGAACCTATTTTTTTAAAAAAAAAATATCAAAATTACCTTATGAATTCTAATATTTTTTCTTAAATACCATTTTGTTCCAATTTTGATTGACAATAATACATTAATTTGATACCATTCAATCATTTAATCATGATTATGAATAATTGGAAATAAAAAAAAAGATTAGGAATAAAAGGTAAAATGGAATTAATCTATTAAAAAGAATTATAATAATAGGTTTTTTTTATCATAATTTAAGAAGTTATTGAGGTAATAATATGCCTGCGATGTTTAAAGAGGTTAAAGCTACAAGAATAGGTAAAGAAACTTTTGAATTAGATGAAAAGGTAGTCATTGATGAAGAAGTCGAAATAATAGTGAATGAAATGGCTTTTGGCAGATTTTCACTTAGTCCAACATTTTTGAAGGAATTTATAGTTGGATATCTCATGGGTGAGGGTCTTATTGACACTTTGGATAATATAAAATTAATCGACTTAGAGGAAAACACTATCAAGGTTGAAATAGATCTGTTTGACTTTGACATAAGAAGGGAAATGGTAATGAGTTCGGACTGTTTTGGAGGATGGAGAAATAGAATAGAATTTGTTAAAGAAGTCAAATCAGATTACACAGTTTCTAAAGACAAAATATTGGATGCTTTTGAAAGATTAAGGAAAGAATCAACTGTTTGGAAGGAAACAGGAGGCACACACATAGCAGCCATAGTGACAGAAAACACATTTATTGCAATAGAAGATGTAAGTCGGCATGTTGCAATTGATAAAGTAATGGGGGCAGCTGTTCTAAAAGGAATAGATATATCCCGGAGTTTTATTGCATGCAGTGGTAGAATGCCATCTGACATGGTTATGAAGGTTGCAAGAGTGGGAATACCAATATTAACTTCCAAAGCAGCACCAACGGCTTCAGGCTACACTGCAGGACAGAAATCAGGTATAACCCTTGTAGGGTTTGTCAGAGGCAAGAGATTCAATTTGTATACTCATCCCAAAAGAATTTCGGTTAATTGATACAATTTGGAGGAATAGAATGGGAAAGGATTTAAAGGAAATTTTTTCAACTTATAAATATAATGAATCTGATCTGATACAACATCACTAGATATCCAGACTAACTATGGATATCTATCTGAAAATTCTATTATACAAGTTTCTAAGTTTACAGGAGTTCCTGAAAGTGAAGTATATGGGGTTGCAACATTTTACACCCAGTTTCCGATTTTCTCCTATTGGAAAAAAATATTTAATGGCATGGTGTTCCTTTGCCTAACATTTTAACCAATCCTGCGGTGGATTATAGTATTAGGAATCCTGAATTGAAGTTCTGTGCTGTCAGAATTGATAAAGATAAAAAAAGACTTCTTCTTACGATTAATAGTATTGTTTTTTAGAAATAGAATTTTTATATTTGTAGATTATTTTTCATATAAGAGATCAATTTTATTTATTTTATTTTTTTATTTTTTTTAGTCTGGATATTTCAAGTAAGATTTTATTATTGAATGTAAATCTTCATCCGAATTTCATTTTTGGGACTTATATATGTATTTAAAATAGATTTAACATTTAATAGAATTAGAACCGGATTTTCAAAGGGATATTTGCCCACTTTCATTGTTTTAACTACACATCATTATATAAATATTCCGCTTTGATTTTTGATGAAAATATATATATCCTACTACATAAGTGTAATTAACACCCATGGTTTCCACATGCCCGAAACACATAATCTCAGGGTTGAAATATTTAGCAGCAGTAGAACTAAGAAAGAAAGGACATAATCAAAGAGATAGCAGAAAAACTCGATATGGATAGATCAACAGTTTCCCATTATCTAAATGGTAGGAATGTATTTTGGAACTCCATAGAGATAGCAGAAGTTATAAAAAACATATGTCCCAAGGATAAAAAAAGATATTAAGTAGGGATATAGAGTTAATCTGTGAAAAATTGAGGGCGGTGAAAATATGCATATAGAATGGAAAGTTGTTTTAACTGGTTTAATAATAGCAATAATACTTGGTTTAATCCTTGGAAGTGTTGCAGGATCCTGGGGGGCATTGATTGGATATTTTGTAGCGGCTATATACGTTGGTTATATCGTTGGCGGAGATTCTCTGAATGGTGCTGTACACGGAGCACTTGTGTGTGTTATTGCAGCAACAATAGTTGGTGCAATTTTATTGGGGGCAGAAGGAGCAGCAGGGGCAGCAGTTGGAATCCTCGGGGCAATTAGTGGAGTAATCGGAGGCATAATGGGGGTTATGTTAAAGGGATCTGATTAGTGCCCCATGGTCACTCACCAATATTTTGTATTTTTTTTGTCTATAATATTAATTCATATTATTATCCTGTATTGAAGTGTAAGACGTTGATGAAGGGTATTTCAAACACGTTGTGGGACTTGTTGTGAGGAAACTGGGGTTGAATAGTAGATCGGATCACGAGATATGTTTCAAACGTTAGTAGGGGCCGATGCCACAGCGAAGGCTGGAACCCGGGAAAAATAAAGAACTTGAAGACAGAAAACGATTCTAAAACTATATTTTTTCCCTACTTTTTTTAGCCATTATTTTATTAATTATTCATGATCTCAACTATTTAGTAAGTCGAAAACTAATTACTTCGAAATTTGATTAAAAATTCCTAAAAATTGGAATAAAGGGTAGGAATCCTTTAAAAAAAAGAAATAAATTAAAATTAACTCAGGGATTTTGGGATGTGATCAGGTTATGATTTCTTCTAACCTGTCGTCTTTTATACCATTTTTGATTTCCAATGCCATTCTACGCCCCATGCTTAATGGTTCTCCATAAAGGAGGTAACTGTAGGCTGATCCGTTCATGAAGGTGTTTGTTCCGCCGTCAGACCGAGCACTCATCTCAAACACTATTACTTCAAGGTCATCGTTAACCAAGGTCTGCATACAGAAAGGACCGTTAAATCCTGGTGGGACTAATCCTTTGGCACCTTCGGTGATCTTGTCTCCTATATCAAATACTTGTGGGAGTAATGATTCCCTCATAACTACTGGATGATTTCCAGTAATGACGTATGATGGGTCTACCCCTATATCGAGCTGATCCTTAGCAGGTACTCTGGTTAAACCATCTATGGTGGATTCATATCTACTATCAATTCCTAAGAGTTCTACTTCATCTTTTAATCCAGAAAAGAAGTAATGAATACAGTAGTTACATCCTAATACATATTCTTCGATGTGTGCATCCTTTACATCCATTTCTTCAATCCATTTTCGTGCTAGCATTGCCTCAATTTTTTGGTCAAATTCCTCAGTTGAGTTGGCAACGAAGTATCCTCTTCCTCCTCTGGCTCCGGGGAACTTAACCATCACTGTGCCGTCAATTTTTGAAGGGCTGCTTATCTTTTGAGGAATTCTAACACCTGACTCGGTCATCAATTTCCTTTCCAGATCCCTTTCTGCTTCCCATCTTAAAATATCTCTGTTTCCAAACATGGGAACATTAAAAATAGTTTCAATGTTATCTAATCCAGCATATGCTACAAATGATCCATGTGGAAACACAATACTGTTCATGTCTATTAATTGCTGCTGAACATCATCATTAACTATGTCACTAAACTTATCAACCATTATATATTCATCAGCAACATTAAATCTTTTATAAGGAACTTCGCGTCCTTTTTCACACACTACAGCAGTTTTAAATCCCTCTGCTTTTGCTCCCTGAAACATGTGCAATGATGAATGACTTCCTAAAGTTGCTATAGTTATATCTTCCTTGTTGTATCCATCCAAAATATCAAGAATTCCCTGCCTGTTTATTTTACTCATTTCTTGAATCCCTCCAAATTTCTTTAAATAGATATGGATACATTCTGATAGTTATCTTTTTCTACTTGTTGCATCGTATGATAAATCACATAAGAAACTCATATAAAATAATAACCATAAAAAAAATTTTTAGATCCAAATTTGAAATCAAAAGAATTAGAAAAGTATTGGAATAATTAATGAAGTTGAGTTATATTACCTTCAACTAAAACTTTGATTTTACCCTCATAAAGGTCTATTATTAGGCCATGTATAGGAACATCCTCAGGAATAAATGGTGATTCTTTTATTTTTTCCACTACTTCGACCACATTCTCCTCTTCACCATCAATTGCCCCTATCCAATCTTTAAGATCAATGTCAGAAAGTAATTTTTCATCCACACCCCTTTCTTTCATTGTATTTTCCAGTTTTTCTTGGTCAACATTTGCCATTCCACAATCATAGTGTCCAACTACCATTACTTCTTCTGCACCAAGTGCATAAATGGCTGCTGCAACAGATCTAATAACATCCCTATCAACCGCAGCATTACCTGCATTTTTAATTATTTTTGCATCTCCCCTTCCAATTCCCATTGCTGGCTCTAAAAACCCTGTAAGTCTAGTATCCATGCATGTTACAATGGCCAGCTTTTTTTGGGGAATATGGCTCATTTTTTTAGGTTCAAATTCTTTTACAAAATTTGCGTTATTCTTCATTACCTCATCAAGCATCATCTCAATCACCTTGAAAATAAATTTAAAAAAAATAAATAGAAGTGAGATAATTCTCACCTATATTTAATGTCTTTATTTGCTAGAGAGACATTTCTATCTCCTAAATAAATTATTCCTCACTAGGCTCTTTGTCTATTATTGAAAGAGGAGGTTTCTGATCTACATCATATCCTGGTTTGTAGTCGAACAATTCCTGGATCTGTATACCTATTTTATGCCAGATTCTTGCTAATGGAATCTCCGCAGGACATACCTCTTCGCACTGTCCGCAGTTGGTACATGAATCTGCTATATGTACCAATCTTATTAAGTGGAACATTGGTCCTGGTGGAAGTTCTCCTTTGGTCACCCATTCTGGAGACTCCATTTCCATGGTACACTCCACACAATGGCAGATAGGACAAGCTTCTCTGCAACCATAGCATTTTATACACTTATCAAATTCATCCATGTACTGATCAAGACTCAGTAACTCCCCGCTTTCTTCCTGGAAGTCTTTATCCTGCCATTTTTTGGCCAATTTGACCATGGTTGCATCGATAGTTGCACGTATTTCAATACCCTTTGGTACAGGATCCTTTACAGTTAATGCACCGGCTGATATAGCTTTATCAAGGATTTCTGCACCTTTATCTGAGAATACTTCTACGAATGTTGCTTTTCCGGCTAGCGGTCCTATTACTCCCCAGTTACCTAATGCCAGATCCGACATTAATGGTATGTTGGTTTCGCATCTTCTGCAGTTGGTTCTTCGGCCGAATCCTTCATCTTCAAGTTCATCTATACTTATTTCCTTTTCACCCTCTGCTGTTTCTATAACCAAATTTCCTTTGGTAATTTCTTCTTTAACAACGCTGTCAGGGTCGAGGTCGTAGAATTTTTCTATCATTTCCCGAGCCTGAACAGGTGGTAAAGTTCCACCACAGTTAACCCCAATCATAACAACATTGTCCCTGCTTATCTTCTTCCTCTTCATGAGCTCTACAATGGTCATTGCGTCGCATGGTTTGGTTGTGACAGCTAATTTCATGTCTTCAGCGCCTTTGAGGTACTTTTGAACGGTTTTTGCCATGTTCAGTGTACCGCAGTGTAGGGATCCTGCTGATTCTATGATTTTTTCAGGGTCGGTTATTAATGTGGGCACTGCATCGTACAGGTCTGCGCCTTTTTTCACGGCTAGAACTGCATCTACTATGCCTTTCTCAAGCATGAATTTTAATAATGAGGTTACTGCTCCACCGCATTCTCCACTTTCAGCTATTTCTTCGTCTGGAGAGAATGCATAATACATGTCGTTTACTTGAACCATGTTATCACCCAATCTCCGCCTTATTTGTTCTCCATGAGAAAGGACCAAGCTCTTTGACCTGCTCGCTTACGGTCTTCATGGCTTTGGCAAACTTTTCACCTTCAGAAGCAGAAATCCAATCCAAATAGAATCTTCCTTCATCAATACCCAAGGTACTTATAACCTTTTTCAAAGCACTTATCCGACGATCACATGCATAATTTCCTCTATCATAGTGACAGTCTCCAAAGTGGCATCCAGCAACCATAACTCCGTCTGCCCCTTCATCAAATGCTTTTAGAATGAATAGAGGGTTTATTCTTCCCGAACACATCACACGAATTATACGTACATTCGGGGGATATTGCATTCTTGCAGTACCTGCAGTGTCAGCTCCACCGTAGGAACACCAATTGCAACAAAATACTATTATTTTAGGATTCCATTCCATATGTTATCCTCCTATGAGTTAATTTATTAATAAATGGTTAACCATTGAAACTGTTTAATTTAAACAGTTTATGGGTTTTTTTAATACTCCATCAATATCATCTTAAATTTTAGAAAATTAATAAACCACATTTTGTAAAATACTAGACTCGAACCATTAAGAGGTGATTGAGCGAGAATCATTTTCAGGTACCTATTTCTTCTATTAATCAAAATGTGATTTACTAATGTTTACTGTAATTAAGATATAATGTGATCTTACAGTAACTCCATTTTTCCTTTTTTTTAAAAATTTAATGTATAGAAAGTGAGGTATTCCTCACCTTCTAACCACTAAGACCTATTTACCAGGCATTGTATAATAGGATAAAGGTGGTTTCTGTTCATCCATTCCTCTGTTGTATCCATAGGTTTCCTGTAGTTGAGAATTTATTTCATGCCAGATTTTTGCTAATGGAATCTCGGCAGGACATACTTCCTCGCACTGTCCGCAGTTGGTACAAGAATCCACCATATGAATCAACCTTTCCATGTGGAACATTGGTGATGGTGGAAGTTCACCTTTAGGTAGCCATTCAGGGCCGTTGCTTTCAAGAGTACATTCGGCACAGTAACAAATTGGGCAGGATTCCCTGCAACCGAAGCATTTTATGCATTTATCAAGTTCGTTCCTGTACTTCATCAGTGTGGTCATAATTTCCCCACCATCTTCCAGGAAATCCTTGGATTGCCATTTGTTTGCCAGCCTAACCATGGCTTTATCTATGGTTGCACGTATTTCAATACCCTTAGGTATAGGTGCCTGCACGTTTAATGCACCGGCTGATATGGCTTTATCGAGGATTTCTGCACCTTTATCTGAGAATACTTCTATAAAGGTTGCTTTTCCTGCTAGCGGTCCTATTACTCCCCAGTTACCTAATGCCAGATCTGACATTTTTGGTATATTGTTTTCACATCTTCTGCAGTTGGTTCTTCGACCGAATCCTTGATCCTCCAGCTCGTCTATACTTATTTCCTTTTCTTCATCTGCAGTCTCAATAATTAAATTTCCCTTTGCGATCTCCTCCTTCACAACGCTGTCAGGGTCGAGGTCGTAGAATTTTTCTATCATTTCACGAGCCTGAACTGGTGGTAATGTCCCTCCACAGTTAACCCCAACCATTATAACATTATCTGCATCTACTTTATCCCTTTTCATTAGCTCTACAAGGGTCATTGCATCACAAGGTTTGGTTGTAACGGCTAATTTAATGTCCTTTCCGCCTTTAAGATATTTTTCAACGGTTTTGGCCATGTTCAGTGTACCGCAGTGTAGGGATCCTGCTGATTCTATGATTTTTTCAGGGTCGGTTATTAATGTGGGCACTGCATCATACAGGTCTGCGCCTTTTTTCACGGCTAGAACTGCATCTACTATGCCTTCCTCAAGCATGAATTTCAGTATTGAGGTTACTGCTCCACCACATTCTCCACTTTCAGCAATTTCTTCGTTAGGAGACCATGCATAATACATATCGTTTACTTCAACCATTTGGATCACCCCATTTTCTCTAGGCTTGCTGCAGATACCTTGAATTCTGGCATTTTAGCTGCAGGATCTAATGCAAAACTTTGAGTTAATGTGTTGGCTGCACACTCCACAAAGTGGAATGGTACAAATATTATTCCTTTCATTATATCAGGAGTGACTCTGGCAGCAATTTCAATTACTCCACGTCTTGTCCTGACACGAATCATTTCTTTATTTTTTATTCCAAGTTCGGCTGCATCTTCTGTGTTGATTTCTACGTAACCTGTTGGAACTTCACGGTCGAGGGTCGCTGATCTTCTCGTCATACTACCAGTATGCCAGTGGAACAGAATACGTCCAGTTGTAAGTGTAAATGGATACTCTTCATCTGGAAGTTCAGCAGCTGCTATGAATTCGATTGGCATTAATACTCCAAGACCATCGGCAGTTGCAAACTGTTCTCCCCAAAGTATAGGAGTTCCAGGATGTGTTTCATCTGGGCATGGCCAGTGTAGAGCCTCTGGTTTGGACAGTCTTTCTTTGTTCATACCTGCATACTGAGGTGTGACAGTTCTTACTTCTTCAAAGATCTCCTGTGGTGAGTTATAGTTGAATAGGTCAGAGCCCATTCTTGTTGCAATATCGGAGATTATTTCCCAGTCAGCTCTTGCTTCACCCGGTGCGTCAACTGCTTTTCTTATGTACTGCACACGTCTTTCTGTGCTTGTGAATGTTCCGTCTTTTTCAGCCCACGAAGTTGCAGGAAGTACTACATCTGCTAGTGCTGCTGTTTCAGTCATGAAGATATCCTGTACAACTAAGAAGTCCAGGTTTTCAAGACCCGCACTAACGTGGCTAATATCAGGGTCTGAGACCATTGGGTTTTCACCCATTATATACATCCCCTTGATATCGCCATCGTATGCTCCGTTCATCATTTCAATTACAGTTATACCTGGTTTGCAGTTAAGATCTCCACATCCCCATGCAGTCCTCATCTTTCCGGCTATCTCTTCTTCTATGACTTTCTGGTATCCGGGGTAGCTTACTGGGAGTGCTCCCATATCACATGCTCCCTGAACGTTGTTTTGTCCCCTTAGGGGGTTAACTCCAGTACCCGGCCTTCCAATGTTACCTGTAATCATAGCAAGGTTCGATGTTGACATAACGTTGTCTGTACCTGTTGTATGTTGAGTTATACCCATAGAATAAACAATCGCTGCATTTTCTGCCTTTGCATACATGATTGCAGCTTCTTTAATCAGATCAGGTGATGCTTCAGTTATTTCTGCAACCTTGTCAAGAGGATAGTTTTTGACAACTTCTTTCAGTTCTTCAAAGTTTTTTGTCCTTTTTTCAATGAAATCTTTGTCTTCAAGTCCTTCTGAAATTATTACGTTCATCATGGCGTTCATTAATGCCACGTCTGTCCCTGACTTAAATGGTATATACAAGTCTGCTTTTTTAGCAGAAGGTGTGAATCTTGGATCTGCGACTATTAGTTTTGCTCCTCTAGCTTTTGCTTGTAATATTCTTCTCCACATAAGTGGATGTTGTTCTAGGGTGTTGGATCCTATTATAAAAATAACATCAGCAAATTCTATACTCTTAAGGGAGTTAGTCATAGCTCCTGACCCAAAGGTTTGGGCAAGTCCTGCAACCGTAGGGCCGTGACAAAGCCTTGCACAGTGGTCTATGTTGTGTGTTCCTACTACGGTACGCACAAGTTTCTGCATCAAGTAGTTTTCCTCATTTGTACATCTTGCAGATGAAAGAAATGCAAGAGATTCTGGATTTGTTTCTTTTAATTCGGTTAGTTTGGATGCAACAAGGTCTAATGCTTCGTCCCATGATGCTTCCCTAAATTCACCGCCTTCTTTGATTAATGGTGTAGTTAACCTGTCGTCTCTGTGAACAAACTCGTATGAAAAATTACCCTTAGGACATAATTTTCCTTCGTTTACTGGGTTCCTTTTCCATGGTTCGACACCTTCAAGTTTCCCGTCTACACTTACTAAATTAAATCCACATCCACATCCACAGTAGGGACATGTTGTTGGAGTATATTGGATATTCATTTTTTCCCTCCGAAATTGATTGATATAATATTGACATACAAAATTCCTTCAATTTACATGACTAATTCATATAGATTTTGGATTTAAGTATTTTCAAGTGATAAGTAATACGTGTTAAATGTGTGGTTTGACTATCATTTCCTGATAGAATGGGAGTTCCATTTCTCCAAAAAAAAATGAAAATGGAAAGATTTCACAAACCTTACCAATTTTTATATATTTACCTTTCTTTCTGCAATATCAAGTGGCTGTTTTGGTTCCTCTAATGTAGGTCCACCAGTAGATTGCAGCTACAAATATTCCTCCACCGATGATGTTACCTAGGGTAGCTGGTACCATGTTGTTTAGGAAGAACTGTGACCAGGTTACTCCACCTAGGAAAATTCCCATAGGTATAAAGAACATATTTGCAACAACGTGCTCAAATCCAATAGTTACGAAAGCCATTATTGGGAACCATATTCCAATTAATTTACCGATAATATCATCCGAGGCAATAGCGAGGTAAACTGCTAGACATACCAGCCAGTTACATCCAATAGCCCTAAAGAACACTTGTGTCCAAGTTAAAGACGTAACAGTTTTTCCTGCAGCTACAAACTGAGCACCACCAAGTGCTTTAGTTTTAGCAATAGTGATTGCACCTGCTGCCCAGGGGTCAGCTGTTAAAACACCAGTAAGATATGCAAGAACGTAAGCTACAAATAAAGCGCCTACAAGGTTAAAAACCCAGCTTCCTACCCAGTTACGGATAAGTCCAAACCAACTTGCTTTTCCTTCCAATATTCCAAAAGGCATATACATGTTGTTACCAGTAAACAGTTCAGAACCGGCTATAACGACCAGCATGAGCCCAACTGGGAAAGTTGCTCCAAATAATAATTTAACAAGTCCTGGAGGAGCACCAGCAGCTGCTAGGCCTCCTGTAGCGACTTCAGCTAAAAGTCCTCCAAAAGCAATATAAGCTCCTGCTAAGAAACTTAAAAGAATTAAATTGCTCATCGGAGATTTTTCTTTCAACGCTGCAATTCCAACACAAGCCTTGGCTGTGTCTGCAGGTGATTTAAACGACGATGCCATATTTTTCCCCCTTTTACATTATTCAACATTTCTTAATCACGTATTTCTGAATAATCACGAATTTTCCTGAAATAATCAATTCCCCTTAAGAGGATTAGTGATCTGAGGGTTGGTTTTAATTCTCCATGAATATTCATGATGTATTCATAAACATTCCTCTATTAATGTTTAATATAACCTTTATGAACAGGTAAGATTCCGAAAAGATTATAAGCGTTAAGTAGTTAAATTCATATCGTTAAGTAGGAAAAAGGGCATTTATTTACTAATTTTAGAAAAGAATTTAATTTTTGGGAAAAAGTTCAAAAAAGGATTAATAATTATAAAAAAATAATTTTTTAGGAATTATCCACAGCCCTTATTATTTTTTTCCTCTGATCTGTTCTTCTATTTCCTTTTGAATTTCTTTTTCATCTTTCCCTTTTATTTGTTCTTCTATTTCTTTTTCAATTTTGGCCTTAACTTGTCCTCTTATTTGTTCTTCTACTTCTTTTTCAATTTTGGCCTTAACTTGTCCTCTTATTTGCTCCTCTACTTCTGCTTCAATTTCGGCCTGAATTTTTCCCTTAATCTGCTCCCTGATTTCCTTTTCAAGTTCTTTTGTCATACACGTATCACCTAACTCTTATTTTAGACATTCTGTTAATATATTCTATTATCATATTAAAATATATAAAGATTTTTATTTCTTTATTTTGTAGAATAAACTACACTGATAGAGTATATAAATAAATCAGCTCATATTTAACATTAAAAAGTTTGGAAAACAAACTGATGATGAAAATGAAATAATAACTAAAACTGTTTTAATATTGTATCAGGTTTTTAAGAATTATCCTTTTTCTTTCTGTCTGGACTAACAACTATGTGATGTATCAAATTTTAACTTCGTAATTTCTAAGATTTACTATTGATATCCAAGGATCCAATTAATTCATATAAATACCAACATTCATCACTTTATTATTAATATAATTTCAAATAATTTATGATCCAAATATACAACTAAAATAAAATAACAATTTGTTAGAGACTAAAAGGTGAACTAAACAATATTAATAAGTTATTAAATTTAAATATAAAATATAGGTGTTGCCAATGAGGGATGATATAGAACGGGATGGGATGATTATTGCTTCTCTTCCTACGCGGGCGCAGGTTTGTGTCGTGAAGAATAATGGGATTTTTGAGAGATTTTCTCATGAGAAGGTTGTTAAGTCTTGTTTGATGGTTGGTTCTTCGTTGTGGGCTGCGGAGCAGATTGCTGCGTATGTTGGTAAGGCGGCTTATGATGGTGTTTCTACTGCTGAGATTAAGATGTTGGTTTATGATTGTTTGAAGCGGGTTGATCGTAAGGTTGCGGATAAGTATTTGGCATCTAATGCTTTACGCGTGCGTACTTCTAGGGATACTATTGAGTCTTTTGATCAGAGGAAGATTGAGAAGACTTTGATGGTTGAGACGGATGCTTCTGGGGAGTTATCTCGTAGGATTGCAACTGATGTTTGGAAGGAGCTTAAGAAGTTGGATGTTGATTATTTAACTGCTCCGATGATTAGGGAGATTGTTAACACTAAATTGGTTGAGAATGGTCTTGAAACTTTGCGTAAGAAGTATACTCGTCTTGGTATTCCTGTTTATAATATTACTAATCTTATAAGGAATGGTTCGCGTGATAATGCGAATATGGTCCATAATCCTGAGACAGTGCATAAGTATGTTGCTGATGAGGCGTTGAAGCAGTATGCTTTGCTGCGTATTCTTCCGAATGAATTGGCGGATGCGCATCTGGGCGGGGATATTCATATTCATGACTTGGAGTTCTTTGCGGGCCGTCCTATAAATTGTTTGCAGCATGATTTACGTTTGTTTATTAAACATGGGCTTAAAGTGGATGGTACGGGTGATCATACGTCTGTTGCGGGCCCTCCTAATCATATTGAGACTCTTATGAATCATTCTGGAGAGATTATGCTTGCTGCTCAGCAGAATATGAGTGGTGGACAGTCTATGAGTCTTTGGAATGTTTTTGTGGCTCCTTTTGCTGCGGGCCAGCCGTATGAGAAGGTAAAACAGGCTGTTCAGATGTTTATCTATAATTTGAATATGGCTTATGCTGCTCGTGGTTCTCAGGTTCCTTTTACCTCTATTAACCTTGAATTCAGTGTTCCCAAGTTTTTGGAGGATGTAACTGCTTATGGTCCTAAAGGTAAAAATGTAGGTGTTTATGGGGACTTTGAAGAGGAAACACGATTGTTGCAACGTGCTTTTACTGAGACTTTGCTTGAAGGTGATTCTGATGGTAAACCTCATCTTTTCCCGAATACTATCTATGTTTTAAGGGATAAGATTCTTAATGGAGGATTTGAAGAGGATATTAGACGTGTACATGAGCTTTCAGCCAAGTATGGTACTGCTTACTTTGTGAATATGCTTCCAAAGTACAGGGGTAATATGGCTAATTATATGGGCTGCAGAACCTCATTAAGTGATAATTGGACTGGTGACTGGGATAAGGATTGTTTCAGAACAGGTAACTTGGCTTATGTTACTTTGAACCTTCCTAGGATTGCCTATAACTCCCGGGATGATGATGATGTCTTTGATTATTTGGACTCTTATATGAGTATCGGTGAAGAGGTGTTGATGCTCAGGCGTGAGCAGGCTTTGAATTGTCTGGATAATTATAATTTACTCCCATTTTTAACTCAGGAGGCTGATGAGGAACGTTATTATCAGGTGGATAATTCAACACTTTCATTTGGTTTTGTGGGTCTTAATGAGATGTTACTGGCCCATTGTGGTGAGGGTATTGAGGATCCGGATGCTAGGAACTTTGGTATTAAGGTAGTTAAGTATATGAATAAGCGTACGGAGGAGTTGAAGAAGGAAACTGGTTTGAGGTGGACAGTTCTTCAGACGCCGGCTGAGTCTACTGCTTATCGTTTTGCAACGTTAGATAAGGAGAAGTTTGGTGATAGGGCGATTTTACAGGGTGATGAGTTGGCTTCTTATTATACTAATTCTTCCCATGTTCCTGTGAATTCGGATGTTTTGTTGCCTGAGAAAATTAAAATAGAGGAGAAATTCCATCCTATAACGTTGGGTGGTCATATTTTCCACGCCTTTATGGGTGAGGCGTATTCAGATCCTGATTCTTTGATGAGTCTCACCAATAAGATCGCGAAGAAAAGTGATATTGGATTTTGGGCCTACAGTTCTGCACTTAGCTTCTGTATTAAGTGTAAAACACTTATGAAAGGTCTTCAAACAAAATGTGGAACTTGTGGTGAAGAAACAGAAGTTGAATGGTACGATCGTATCACAGGATATGTTCAACAAGTAGGAAGGTCTAGATCAGCATCGGGCGGTTGGAATCCTGGTAAAATGAGGGAACTAATGGATAGAAAGAGGTTTTAACTGTCTATAAATTTTTTATATTTTTTTTTAAGGATTATTTTTTTTGAAACTAATAACGGAGAAGTTGAGATGACAGCTGAAGCTGACGAATAGAAACTACTGAAGAGAATGAAAGAACTTCATAGAGAAATAGATGTGATGAAAGATAATAAATTAGATTGTCTGAAATCAATTTGGATTACATCAAAAATGAACTTTTTACTCTGGATTTTATGAAAACTCAAGACAGATTTTTCAAGTTTTGAAAAGATGATTAAATCTACAAGTTTCAAAATAGAAAATGAGATTGAATTTAGGGATGCAACAGACACAGTTGAGTGGAATCAGTACATTATGAAAAATACTGAATTTAAAAATTGGAATGAAATGTTACGAACCGCAGTGATTGATAGGGCAACTAGAAAGTTTATGGTTAAAACATTGTTGTAATTTTTGAAACTTTTAATATAATTGAAAATCTATGTAATATTTTGATATTATGAATTTTTTAATAAATGTTTGTGATGATTTATGGATCAGAATGTAGTTTACCAAAGGATCAATGAACTGTGCAATGCTTTCAAAGAAAAACAGATTGAGATATTTCACTGGCTTCATCAGCATCCCGAACTTGCCTTTCAAGAGTTTCAGTCAGGACAGTATATTGTAGATTGTCTAAATGAAATAAATGGAATTGAAGTAGTCTATCCTATTGCGAAAACAGGAATCAAAGCAGTGCTTCACGGTGAAAATCCAGGACCTACAGTTTCATTACGAGCTGACTTTGATGCATTGCCAGTAAAAGAAGAAACAAACCTAGATTATGCATCAAAGTCTAAAGGGATATATATAATGGACAGAAGACCTATGTAGCTCATGCGTGTGGTCATGATGCAAGTGCTTCATCTGCATTAGGTACTGCGAAAGTTTTAAGTCAACTTAAAAATGAGTTAAATGGTAAAGTTGTTTTCTTATTCCAACCTGCAGAAGAGGGTGCACCTCAGGGTATGGTTGGTGGTGCTGAACTAATGGTTAAAGCAGGTGCCTTAAAAAACCCTGATGTTCACGCAATATTTGCACTACATCCTTACAGCAAAGCTTATCCTGGAAACGTGTTATTAAGTAAAGGGATCACACATGCAAGCTTAAACGATTTAATAATCAAAATCAAAGGGATCCAAGCTCATGGCTCAATGCCATGGGTGGGTAAGGATCCTATTTTGGCTGGAGCAGCAATCATAAATGCACTGCAGTCAATTATCAGTAGAGAAGTTGATCTAATGAGAGGTGCAGCTGTTATTACTGTAGGATACTTTCACGGAGGCATTAAAGTTAATATAATTCCTAAAACAGCTGAAATGGGTTTAACAATCAGATCTCTTGATGATAGTACACAAAACTGCTTTTAAAACGTATAACTGAAGTTGCAGATTTAACTGCTAGAGCGCAATGGGTGTGAGGTCGAAATTATCCCTGGACAACATGATCCATTGAACAGAAACAATAATGAACTATGCAAAAATATGCTACCAACTCTTCAAAGAGTTGCAGGAAAAGATAAACTCAATTATAAACATGCCACCACAGGTTCAGAAGATTTTTCATATTTCTCTCAGAAAATTCCTGGTTTTATACTTGCATTTTGGAAGTGCACCTTTAGAATTTCCACTATCCCAATCAAAACCCAACCATCATCCTGGATTTCAAGTAGATGAGCTTGCTTTAAAATTTGCAACTAAATTAGAATGTAACTTATTATATGATTATCTTAGAAACAATTCCTAAATTTAAACTACTTAATCAATTTGAATAATCTTATTTTCTATTTTTGTATTCAAGAATGGTATGTACTGGAGAACCATTTTTGAATAGTATAGGCTTAGTTACTGATTCTGAAGAAGTTCCGAAGCCATGTGCTATCATCGTATGTCTTCCAGGTCCGCCTGCTACAACCAAAACTATATCTTGCGGTGAACGTGTTATAGGGACATTACCATCAATAATCCATTTATCATCAAGTTTCCTTCCTCCTTTGTCTCCATGTTCAATAGGAACAACAGAATTTTCATGCAAAAATTTTTTTACATCATATTTATTCAATCCGTCTTTTGAGATGGTTTCAGCATGTTCTGGGCTCATTATCACTAAGATTTCTCCAGGAACGTGGCTGTTGTTACATCCTGCTGTTGAAGCTGTGTGTGCTATTGTTTCCAAGAGATCTTCTGCATTTGTGCTTCGATGATCATTAACATTGTGAGGTGCTTCTACAGCAATAACTGTAGATGTACTTGTGTCTGGTTCAAAACCACGTTCAATATGTAATGATTCCCAGGGATTCTCAGATTCATTTTCGGCAAATACGTAGCTGTACTTGGCTGGGGATCCCATTGTAGAGTGGTCTCCAATCCCGGGAACAGCTCCTGCAATATTTATTAAACATAATCTTAATGCTCTACCTATACTGGCATTTGCAAGATTGCCTGGACCAAGACACCCTACACCACTTGCAGCGTCAATTTCTCTAGGAATGGGACCATTGAGGATCATGCATATAGAAACGGGATGGGTGGTTGCATTAACACTTGTAAGATTGAATTTTTTACTCGAAATTGCTTCTATCCCATGCTGTATTACTGGCATAAACTGTGGTTGACATCCTGCCATTACAGAATTGATTGCTACTTTTTCAACTGTGGCTTTTCCTTGTCTTGGCGGTAGTACTGCAATAATATCCTCTGAGGCAAGATCTGTATAATTTAGAAATTTTCTGATTCTTTCCCCAGTTGGTGGTATAATTGGGAGACCATCTGTCATTCTGCGAATGTAGAAATTGTAACTGGTTTTTTCAGGATCTGGATCTACAAAAACCTCAATATCATCTGTTCTATTTATACAGAGACGCTCATTTTTTACATCATTCGATTCTAGGATATCATCAAATTGAACAACTGCAATCCATTTTGAATGTAATTTATTATTTCTGGCCATGTTTTCACTTCATGGGATCTGTAGGATATATTTAAGTGAAGGGATAATGGGCAGTGTTTTTGTTTGGATTTCGTTGTTTGAAAGTCCAGCAATTGGATGTTTTACACTTAATATGCGAAGATCTTCTGCACCATGAGTTTTTGCAAGTTTATGTGCGAATGCCGTGAATTTTTCGGAACATATGGAGATGGTTGGCACTCCTTTATTCTCAAGACGTATTGCATCAAGGATTACCCAACTAGAACATGAACCACAGTCTCCAAGAGCAATCAAAGCAACTTCTCCTTCAGAAGCCATTTTAAGCTGATCCATAGTTGCAGGGCCCCTGCAGGCTTTTTTACTGTAATAAATTTTCTTTTACCAAGGTTTTGCCAATGATGACAAAATAATATCTGCTCCTGGTTTTGTGTTATCCACTAATGAAATAAACTCGAAATCATGCGGAATTGGATTTAGATCTAGTTTAACTTGGTCTGTATCTCCTAGTGGATCTAGAGTATCCTTTTCAACAATTTTTACTTGCATTT